>CAJXDV010000016.1 GCA_913052435.1 uncultured Pelagibacteraceae bacterium | reverse complement strand
GTCATTAAGCATTGAATATATAAAAAAACTAAGAAATTCAGGGTTAAGACCAACCAAACAAAGAATTAAAATTTGTAAAGTTCTATTTAGCAATGAAAAAACCTTTCATTTTACAATTAACGACCTTGTTAAAATGATCGAAAATAATGTCGATGAGAAAATTTCTTTAGCAACTGTCTACAATACTGTTCATGCGTTTAAAAAAAAGGAATATATTAAAGAGATAATAGTTAACTCAAACCTAACCTATTTTGACACAAACACATCCCATCACCATCATTTTTTTGATGAAACAGAAAAAGAATTAATTGATTTAGAAAATGATAATGTAGAACCAATCCAAATAAAAAAAACTATCCCAGGAAAAAAAATAAAATCAGTAGAAGTGCTTGTAAGGGTTGATACTGATAATTACTATCAAAAATAAATTGATAAAAGCAATAGTTTAAAAAGTAAATTAAAATGATTCTAAACTATTGACATTTACTTTAGAATAATTATAAGTTGCGATATAATAAAATATTTGAGGAGAAAAAATGAACGTTCCAGAAGTAACATTTAAATCAAGAATAGGTGATAATCAGTCTTTAGGAGGCGGATGTTCTATTGGTGGAGAATGGAAAGACATTAACACAAATGACTTATTTAAAAATAAAAAAGTTGTCCTATTTTCATTACCTGGAGCATATACGCCCACTTGTTCATCACAACAGGTGCCTGGGTATGAAGATAAATATGGAGAGTTAAAAAAATACGTAGATGAAGTTTATTGTTTGTCAGTAAATGATTCGTTTGTAATGAATGCATGGTTTAGAGATCAAAACATAACTAAAGTTAAACCAATTGGAGATGGAGAAGGTAAATTCACACGAGGAATGGATATGTTGGTCAACAAACCCAAACAAGGATTTGGCATGAGATCATGGAGATATTCTGCATTTATTGATAACTGTGAAGTTGTCAAAATATTTGTTGAAGATGGAAAAAATAATGAAAGCAATGATGATGATCCATTCAAAGTGAGTGATGTTGATACAATGTTAAATTATTTGAAGGGATAAATTTAAATAGTATTAAATTTTTGTCAGGTGATTTTATTCAATAGTTCCCCAGATATTACTTTTTTCTATCCATCCTGAGAATTGTTCTGTCTTAATATTACACCAATTTTTTTCACATTTTTTGACTATTAGGAGTCTCCCTTTGTCTAGTTTAGCCAAGGGTTTTGAATATTTGGTCGGTTTTTTAAACAAAATTTTTGGCGATGTTGTAATTAAAGATTTAGACTTTCTTAATTGCGATATATGTATCCATCCACTATTTTTTTTGTGATCTATTATTCTTCTAAAATTTTCTTTTTTATCAATAACTTTTATTGGCAATTGAATTTTTGTATAAATATATTTAATGGGATAATCAAAGCTCGGTCCATATCTTACATTAACCTTATTATTTTTAAGCATTAAAAAAGTTTTTTTTTCGATAGAAAATGAATTTGTAAAAAAAAAAAGAAAACAAAAAAAAAAAATTATACTTTTTTGCATATACAACCTTTTCTTTTTCTAAATAAAACTTTTCTAAAGTTTAGATTTAATAGATCTAAAATTAATATATTTGATTCTAAGTTTTTACCAATACTTAATATTGCTTTTAAGACTTCATTTGCTTGTATACTGCCTATAATATTTGCAGTAGATCCCAATATTCCTTCACTCTCACAATTTAAGATCTCATCCGAAGGTTCTGATTGATAAAAACATTTTAAACATGGAGTTTTTTTTGAACCAAAATCAAATGTAAAAACATGACCATCAAATTTACTAATTGCTCCTACAATTAATTTTTTTTTAAATTTTATTGAGAATTTATTTAATAAAAATTTTGTTTTAAAATTATCACTACCATCAACTATAACGTCATATTTATTTATTATTTTTATCAAATTCTTTTCATTTGCTTTTTGATTATAAATATTAACTTTGATTTCTTTATTTATTAAATTTAGTTTTTTTTTAAGTATTTCCACTTTGTATTTGCCAACATCTTTAGTTGTATACAATGTTTGTCTATGAATATTAGATAAACTTACTTTATCGTAATCTATAGTTCCTATTACTCCTACCCCAGCTCTAGCTAATAGATCTACCACCGGACATCCAAGACCACCAACACCTACTATTAATACTTTAGAATTAAGAATTTTTTTTTGACCAATTATACCAACACTTTTTAAAATAATTTGTCTTGAATATCTTATTAATGAATTTTTTTTTAAAGTTTTACTCATTTACCAGTTGACCCAAAACCCTCAGAACCTCTTAAAGTTTCTGGTAAATCTTCAACTTCTTCAAATTCAGCCTTTAATATTGGCATTAATACCATTTGTGCAACTCTGTCATTATTGTTTATGGTAAATTCCTCTTTGCCATGATTAAATAAAATAATTTTAATTTCACCTCTGTAATCGCTATCAATTGTCCCTGGAGTATTTAAAACGCTAATACTAGATTTTGCAGCAAGTCCTGATCTTGGTCTAATTTGTACTTCTGTACCCTCTGGTATTGCAATTGATATACCAGTTGCAATTAATGCAGACTCTTGTGGTTTAATCTTTATAGGATATTCAATTGATGCCATCAAATCCATACCAGAGGATCCGCTAGTTTTATATTTTGGAAGTTGGGCTTTTGAATTAAGTTTTTTGACTAAAACTTTAACCATTTAACTAGTTTAATTTTGTGATTACTCTATTTACTAGTTCTGTAGCTACTAATGATTTACTCATTTTATCTAGAGTTTCATTTGTTTTATTTTTGTAAAATATAGAAACTTGATTGTTATCGGAATTAAATCCTATTGATGTATCAGATACATCGTTTGCTACAATCCAGTCACAGTTTTTTTCCTCTAACTTTGTTAATGAGTTTTCAACCAAATCATTTGTTTCAGCAGCAAAACCAATAGTTAATTTAGGTCTTAAATAATTATGCTTTGACACATGAGCAAGTATATCAATATTTTTTTCTAGAATTAAATTTAGATTTTCTTTTTTTTTGATTTTTTTGCTATTATAATTTTTTACTTTATAGTCCGCTACAGCAGCAGAGAATACAGCAACATCAGCTGGTAAATTATTTATTGTTTCATTAAACATTTCTTCAGCTGTATTTACTTTAATAAAGTTTACACCAGTTACTGGATCTAAATTTGTTTGTCCGGATATGAGAGTAGTATCAAAACCATTGTCTCTAAACGATTTAGCAATTTCATATCCTTGTTTTCCACTAGATTTATTTGTTATAAATCTCACAGGATCAATGTATTCTAGTGTTGGTCCAGCTGTTACTAAGGCCTTGAATTTTTGATTTTTTGTTTTGTTATTAAAATATATTTCAATTTGTTTAATAATTTCATTTACCTCAGCCATTTTTCCTTTGCCAAACTCTCCACATGCCATATCTCCTATTTCAGGACCAATAATTTTGTAACCATAATTTTTTAATTTAAATAAATTTTCTTTAGTTGAAGCATGTTCCCACATTCTGACGTTCATTGCGGGAGCTAAATATATGTCTTTATTTGAAGCTAAAATTACTGTTGAAGCTAGGTCATTAGACATCCCAGAACTTAATTTTGAAATTGTATTAGCTGTTGCTGGCGCAACCACGATTAAATCGGCCCATCTGGATAAAGAAATGTGATCCATTTCTGACTCATTTTCAACACTAAAAATATCATAATATACTTTTTCTTGAGAAAGAGAAGTAACTGATAGTGGTGTAACAAATTCTTTAGCACTTTTTGTTAATATTGTTTTAACCTGTACATTTCTTTTTTTTAAGACTCTAATAAGTTCCAAACTTTTATACGCAGAAATACCTCCACATATAATTAAAAGAATTTTTTTATTAAATAAATTATTCATCGAGCGAATTAAAATACCAATAGTCCTAAAATTACAAGCAGTAATAATCCAATAATAGTTTGATTTCTAAATGTAGTCATTTCTGATTTTTTAATATTTAATTCATTGTAAGAATTTGAATTTTGAGGAATTTTTCCACTAGCTAAATATGTTAGCGCTTGATAGGCTTTGTCCATCACCTCAGGCAATTCAGGCAGTTTTTTTAAAACTTCTGTTGAATTTTTTACAACTTCATTAATTGAATTGATTGGATCTTTTGTTTCTTTTAACCAACTTTCTAATACAGGTTTTGAAGTTTCCCAAATATTAGTATCTGGATTGAGTTTTCTTGCAACTCCTTCTACAACAACCATTGTTTTTTGTAAAAGAAGTAACTGAGGTTGAGTTTGCATATTAAACTTTTCCGTCACATCAAAAAGTTGTTTAAGTAGTTTTCCACCAGAAATATCTTTAACAGATTGCCCAAAAATTGGTTCTCCTATAGATCTCAACGCTTGTGCTAAATCATCAACAGGCACATCTTTAGGAACTAAATTTGCAACAAGATGAACTTCTGCAACTTTTTTATAGTCCCTTTGAATAAATCCATATAGGATTTCGGCTAAAAATCTTTGACTTAATTTGTCTAATCTTCCCATTATTCCAAAGTCTATTGTTACAATTTGTCCATTATTATCAATAAAAACATTACCTTGATGCATATCAGCATGAAAAAATCCATCTCTTACAGCATGCCTTAAAAAATATTGAATTATATCTGATGCTATTTTTTTGGTATCAAAATTTCTTTTTGTTAGTTCTTCAGTTTCTCGAATAGATATTCCATCAACCCAATCCAGTGTCATTACATTTTCACTTGTAAAATTCCAATAAATTGTTGGAACCTTAAATCCTACATCATTTTTTGTATTTTCGGCATACTCGTTAGCGGCTGCAGCTTCAAATCTCAAGTCCATTTCAAGGTTAGTGATTTCTTTCAATAGAAAAACAACCTCAATTAATTTTAATCTTTTTGTTTTTTTTATTAAAGACTCAACCAAGAAAGCAAAAAGCATTAAAGCATCAATTTCCTCGTTGAAAATTTTTTTAATATTCGGTCTTAATATTTTTATTGCCACATCTTTTATAGTTCCATTATCATTAATTTGAGCTTTATGAACCTGTGCTATTGATGCCGCAGCAACTGGTTCACTTAAATTAATTATTGAGTTAAAAGTTTCCTCACCCAAATCTTTTTTAATCATCTCTTTTGCTTGAGATAACGGAAAAGGAGGAAGTCTATCTTGTAGATTTTCCAAATGCTTTGATAATTCTTCTCCAATAATATCAGGTCTTGTAGCCAAAAATTGTCCAAGCTTGATAAACGTTGTACCCATTGATTGTAAAGAATTAGAAAGTCTTTTTCCTTCACTATCATTTTGGTTAACTTGTTGGTTTTTTATGAAAGAAAAAGAAAGTAAGTTGAACAGCATCTTAATAGCTAGTGGTGGTTTATTAAATTTTGTAGCAATAGTTAAAGCATCAGATTTTGCTAGTTTTCTTCCTAATTTAAATAAAGTGAATAGTTTTTTAATCATTATATTTTCCAACCAGAATGAATAGCAACTATACCACCACTCAAATTTCTATAACTACAATTCTCAAATTTATTTTTTTTCAACAAATCAATTAATTCATCTTGATTTATAAATTCTTCTATGCTCTTGGTTAAATATTCGTATGGTTCCTTTTCTCCAATTATTACTTTTCCAATATAGGGAATTATTTTTGAATAATTATTATAAATTAATTCTAAATTTGAGTTTTGAATTTTAGAAAATTCCAAACATAAATAACGTCCGCCTGGCTTTAAAACTCGATAAGCTTCAGATATGGAATGATTTAAGTTTTTAGTATTTCTTAATCCAAAACTAATTGTATAATAATCACATGAATTTTCTTCTATTGGCAAATTTTCAGCTGAAGCAACAATCCATTTGATATTTTTGTAATTTTTAAGCTTTTCTTTTCCTTTGCTGATCATGCCTTTGTTTGGGTCTACACAAATGATCTCACCATTTTTATTCGTAAAATCTAAAAATAATTTGCCCAAATCACCAGTTCCACACGCGACATCAACAAGTTTTTTGTTAATAATAGGATTCATCCAGTTTATAAGGTTTTTTTTCCAAATTCGATGAATACCAAAAGACATAAAATCATTCATAAGATCATATTTGTCATAGACCTTATTGAATACATTCTCTACTAGTCCTTTTTTATTTTGAAGATTTTGTTGCATAAAAATTGTTATTTAAGATTAATATAGTATTAAATGCCAGAATTGCCAGAAGTAGAAATTATTAAACAGTCCTTGAACAAAAAGATTAAAGGAAAGATAATTAAAAAAGTATTAGTAAAAAACAGAAATTTAAGGTTTAAAATCCCTTACAACTTTGAACAATTTATACGAAAAAAAAAAATTAAAAAAGTTAGTAGATTTTCTAAATACTTAATATTAATTTTTGAAGATAATACTGGATGTATGATACATCTTGGCATGACAGGTACGATACATTTATTAAAAAAAAATAAAACAAAAACGATCACAAATACAAGTTTTTATAATACTTTATTTTTGCCAGAAAAACATAATCATATTGAAATAAAATTTAATAAATTAAAATTAATTTATAATGATCCAAGAAGATTTGGTTATATTTTATTGATTAAAAATAATAAAGATTTAAAAAAAAAATTTAGTCATTTTGGACCCGAACCTTTTTTTTCGTCATTTAACATAAATTACATTTATAAATATTTTAGAAATAAAAAAAAAAATATTAAAAATTTTTTATTAGATCAAAAATTTGTTTCAGGTATTGGAAATATATATGCTAGTGAAATTTTATTTCTCTGTAAAATTAATCCTACAAAAAAGGCAAAAAAACTAAGCTTAAATGACTGTAAAAAAATAATATATTATTCAAGATTAGTTCTGAAAAAAGCCATAGAAAAAGGCGGTTCAAGTATTAGAGATTTTAAAAACTTATCGGGAAATTTAGGTTCTTTTCAAAAAGATTTTAATGTTTATCAAAGAGAAAATTTAAACTGTTTAAAATATAGTTGTTCAGGCATTATAAAAAAAAAAATTATATCAAATAGATCTAGTTTCTTTTGTAATATTTGCCAAAAATAACTAATTATTCTATTGACCAGTATAAATTCTCAAGATATACAATCGCGCTTATGGCAAACACAAAATCAGCAATCAAACGAATTAGAAGAATTTCAAAACAAACTGCTGTAAACAAATCTAGAAAAAGAAAATTTAGACTGGCTTTAAAAAAAATGAATACTATCCTCAATAAAAAGAATAAAAAAGAAGCCTTAACTTTCCTTCCAAAATTAAATTCTGTGCTAATGAAAATAGCAAAAACTGGCGTAATTAAGAAACAAAATGTTTCTAGAAACGTTTCAAGAATTACAAAAAAAATAAATTCTCTTTAACAACCCAAAGTAGATAAAAAAAATTTTTTAATTTTAAAAATTATTAATTACAACTTATAGGACAAATCTGTTTTTTAATTACAACATATAAATCTTTAAGATTATAAGACACAAGATGTAGAAAAAAAATTTATTAAAAAAAGTAAATATTAATTTACTAATCCAAGTTGTAATAAAAAATATAATTTAATAATGATTCAATTATAGATTTATACACTTATAAATTTTATTTTTTTTTATTTTTATAAATAAATTTATTGCAATAAACGATCATACGTTTTAATTGGAACTCTTCCATGAACAATAATTTACAAAATTCTAATAGCGTAATTAAAAAAAAAATTGATTGGCAAACAATTCAATTTGTGATGAGAGGCAATTTTGCCCAGGATATTTATGAGAGTTGGCTTAAAAAAATTGAATTAGTAGATGAATTTAAAAACTATATATTAATTTCAGTTTCAACAAGATTTATAAGAGACTGGATAACATCCAGGTATTTAGATCAAATCTTACAAATAGTTAAGAAATATAATAAAGATATTATAAGAATTGAGTTTATTATTGAAGATAATAATAAAGCTATATTAAATAATTCAGAATCAAAAAAAAACGACAAAAACAAATCTTTGATTAATGATAATGTATCATTTATTAAGGACTCTTTTCTTCAATATAATAGAATAGATCCAAATAAAAATTTTGAGAACTTTATAACTGGACCTAGTAACAAGCTAGCTTTTGAGGCGTCGAAAAAAGTCTCTCAAGATATTGCCCATTACAATCCTTTATATCTTCATGGAGGTGTTGGTATGGGTAAAACACATTTATTAAATTCTATTGGTTTAAGTTTAAAAGAAAAAAACAAAGTCATGTTAATTTCCGCAGAAAGATTTATGTATCAATTTGTTAAATCCATCAAATCAAATGAAATGGTAAAGTTTAAAGAATACTTTAGAAATACCGATATTTTGTTAATCGATGATATTCAATTTATGAATGGTAAAGAAGCAATGCAGGAAGAATTTTTTCATACTTTTAATGCATTATTAGAAAAAGATTCTCAGATTATTATATCTGCAGATCGACCACCAAACAAACTAGCTAGAATTCAAGAGAGAATTAAATCTAGATTTTCCGGTGGTTTAGTTGTTGATATCCAAAATGCCGATTATGAGTTGAGACACAAAATAATTAAATCTAAAATAGATGAGCTTAAATTACTTTATTCAAACCAAATTAATATAACGGAAGAAGTACAAAAATTTATCAGCACTGAAATTAGAACTAGCATCAGAGAGTTAGTGGGTGCATTAAATAGAATTGTGTCATACTCAAGGATTTACAATAAAGTTCCAAGTTTATCTGAGGTTAGAGTGATTTTAAAAGATTTACTAAATCTATCAGAAAACAAAGTAACAATAGACTCTATTCAGACTGTTGTTTGCAAATTTTTTAAGATAAGTAAAAATGAAATGCTTTCACCAAGAAGATCTAGGTATTTAGTTAGACCGAGACAAACTGCAATATATTTGTCAAAAATTCTAACTTCTAAATCTTTACCTGAAATTGGAAGAGCTTTTTCAAATAGGGACCATACGACAGTTATTCATTCAGTTAAGACCATCGATAAGCTAAGAAAAGAAGATAATGAGTTAAATATTAATATTGATAGTTTGAAGAACAAGATTTTATATAACCAAGAAAATGAAATTTAACGTAAATCAGCAAGATCTACAAAAATCATTAAGTTACTGCCAAGGAGTTATTGAAAAAAGAAGTACACTACCAATTTTATCTAATATTTTATTAGATGTAAGTAATGACAAATTAACAATTACAGCAACAGATTTAGACTTAATTTTTATTAATCAAATCTCAAATGTTGAAATATTAGAAGAAGGCAAAACAACCACTTCATCATCAATCACGTATGATATTGTGAGAAAATTTTCCTCAGGTAATAAAATAAATTTTTCAAATCCAAGTGAAAACAAACTACAACTTGAGTCTGAGAAATCTATTTTTAATTTGAATTGCATAAGTGCATCAGAATTTCCTTTAACAGATGAAAATTTCAATCAAAATGAATTCTCAATCAAATCAAAGGAATTATTAAAATTATTAAACAAATGTAAATTTTCGGTTTCAAATGATGAAACGAGACATTATCTAAGTGGAATTTTTTTTCACCAAACCCAAACAGATGATAAAATATTTTTAACTTCCGTTGCCACAGACAGTCATAGAATGTCTATATCTAAAATAAGACTTCAAAATAAGATTGAATTTGAACCAATAATTCTCCCAAAAAAAACTATCTTTCAATTATGCTCTCTATTAGAAGCTTATGAAGGCGATGTAAAAATTTCTAATATTAAATCAAAAATAAAATTTGAGTTAAATAATAGTATCTTAATATCTAAATTGATTGATGGTAAATTTCCTAATTATGTTCAAGTAATACCAAAAGAAAATCAAAAAAAATTAGAAGTAGATTTAAAATTGTTTTTAAATTCAGTTGATAGAGTTGCGTCTGTTTCATTAGATAAAAAAGATGGAGTAAAATTTAATCTCTCAAAAGATAATTTAAACTTATCAGTAAATAATACTAATAGTGGTGATGGAAAAGAAAGTTTGAATGTAAAGTTTGATCATGAACTAGACATTAGCTTTAATTCAAGATATCTAATTGATGTAGCCTCACAGCTAGATGGTGACGGTATTGAAATTTATTTAAAAGACACAACATCTCCAGCCTTAATCAGGGACCCAGCAGACTTTGATAGTATCTATGTTATTATGCCCATGAAGGGCTAACAAATTAAGTCTAGTTCGGAGTATATTTTTCTTTCAATTGTACTAGTAAAATCATCTGGTTTCATTCCTGGATTAACAGGTTCTAAAATTGAAATAGTAATCAATTTATTTGTCTTCAAAGACCCTTTTTTGGGCCAAACGTTTCCAGAATTTATTGCTACTGGCTGGCATTTGATTCCAAGCTCATTATAAATTCTGCCAACACCTTTTTTAAAAGAAATTCTTTCATTTGGTAAAACTCGAGTTGCTTGTGGAAATATAATTATTGGTCTATCAGAATTTTGAACCAATTTTTTAATTTTATCAATTATTCCCAAGTTATCTTTAGTCACTTTATTTCTTTTAATTGAAATAGATCCAATTTTTTTTAAATACCAACCAAATATGGGAATCTGCAATAATTCTTTTTTTAAAATAAATATTGGCGAGTTAAAAATTGTCTGTAAATAAAAAGTTTCAAACATAGATTGATGAGACGCCGCTATAAAAAATTTTTCATGGGTTATAATATTTTCCTTTCCTTTCACAACAACTTTTGTTGATAGAAAAAGTTTTAAACAAATTTCAGACCAGTAACCCATAAGTTTTCCACCAAACAATACAATTTCAGTTGGCATTAATAATGTGGGTAAAAATAAAATTGAAATACAAATTATTCCCAAAAAAAAGAAAAATTGAAATAAAAAGTTTTTTATCATTTTAATCAAAAGCTAAACTAGATCTTTTAGCTTTTGTCTTTTTTTTACAACACTTATTTTTGAACCTTTTACTAATATTTCGACTGGCTTCGTTCTTAAATTATAATTCGAGCTTAATGAAGATCCATAAGCTCCTACATCACAAATAATAACTAAATCTTTCTCATTCAATTTTTGAAATTTATTTATTGTCAAAAATTTATCAGTAGTTTCGCATATCGGTCCCACAAACTCATAAGTTTTCTTTGAAATTTCCCTTTTTCTATTTAAAGGAATTATACGATGTTTTGCACCATATAAAGCAGGTCTCATGAAATCGTTCATTGCAGCGTCAAGAATGATAAAATTTTTTGTTTGGTTTTCTTTTATATAAATAACTTTTGAAACAAGTATTCCAGTATTTCCTATTATTGATCTTCCAGGTTCGAAAATAATTTTACAATCATGTTTTTTTAACAATTTTTTAACTGCATGACTATACTTCTTGTAATTTAATTTTTTTTTGCTTTCTTGATAGGAAATTCCCATACCTCCACCCAAATCTATAAATTCAAATTTATAATTAATTTTTCTAATTAATTTATCGATAACTCTAAGCATTTTTTCATAAGGTTTATGATTTATTATTTGACTTCCAATATGAACACTCAAACATTTTAAATTTATATATTTGGATTTTTTTATATAGTTAACTAATTCTATAAAAGTTTTTTCATTTACACCGAATTTATTTTCTTTTTTCCCCGTTGAAATTTGACTCAATGTTTTTGCGTCAGTATTTGGATTAAGTCTTATACCAATATCAACAATTTTTTTTTTAGATTTTGCTAATTTTTCTATTTCTAATACTTCACTTCTGGATTCTGAATTTATTAGTAATATTTTTTTGTCTATTGCATAACTTAATTCTGAAGAGGTTTTACCTACACCTGAATAAACTATTTTTTTTGAATTTACACCTGCCTTAAGTGCTTTCATCAGCTCACCTTTTGAAACTACATCTGCACCCAACCCAAGTTTTTTGATTTCTTTTATTATCTTTAAATTAGAATTTGCTTTTAATGCAAAGCATATTAATGGAGAAAATGATTTAAAATTTAATTTAAAATTATTTATATTATGTTTTAATTTTTCGTAAGAATAACAATAAAGTGGAGTTTCAAACTTTTTTGTTAATTTTTGTAAATTTACTTTTTCAATTAAAAAACTATTTTTAATATATTTCATTATACTTTTTGCATAATGATATCATGCTGTGTAGCTTGATATTCCGGATCTCCTTTTCTACCGCATGAAGCCAAAATTATTAAACACATCATAAGAAAAATTATTTTTTTTATCATTATTAGTTTTTTTTATAACTTCTTATCATTTTCTTAATATTCTCAAAAGAAGTTCCTCCATATGAGGTTTTTGAGTTTATTGAGTGTTTAAGATCAAAAATTTTATATACATCTTCATTTAATTTAGGTTCGATTCTATTTATTTCATGCATTTTGAGTTCTGTAAGTTTTTTCTTATTTTTTTCTGCAAAGTTAATTATTTTAGCAGTTTGCGAATAAGCTTTTCTAAATGGATATTTTAATTCTCTAACCATATAGTCAGCTAGATCTGTTGCAGTTAAAAAACCACTTTCTGCAAGTTCTAGCATTTTTTTTTTATCTACTGAGAAATTTTTAAAAACATCATTTAAAATTATTAAAGAATTTTTTAGTTGATCAAAAGATTTAAATACTAACTCTTTATCGTCCTGTAGATCTTTATAATAGGACAATGGTAGACCTTTTAAGATTGTCAACATAGAAAATAAATTACCGAATGTTTCTCCAGTTTTACCTCTTAAATATTCTAATGGATCTGGATTTTTTTTTTGAGGCATTATAGAAGATCCTGTAACAATTTTATCATTTAAAACAATTAGTTTAAATGCATCTGAATTCCATATAATGAATTCTTCTGCAATTCTTGAAATATGTATTGCACAGGCCGAACATGAATATAAAAAGTCAATTACAAAATCTCTGTCTGAAACAGTATCTATAGAGTTTTTTGTTGGTTTTTTAAATTTTAGTTTTTTTGTTGTATACGATCTGTCAATTTTAAATGACGTTCCAGTTAAAGCTGCAACTCCCAAAGGATTTTCATAAAGACTTTCAAGATTATTATTAAATCTTTTTTTGTCTCTAGTAAACATTTCAACATATGCTAATAAATAATGTGCAAAAGAAACTGGTTGGGCATTTTTTAAATGTGTGAATCCGGGCATTATTGTTTCAACATTCTTATTCGCTTTTTTTAAAATGTTATTAATTGTGATATCTAAATTTTTAATGATAACATTAGTGGCTTTTCTTAACCAAATTTTAAAATCTGTAACTACCTGGTCATTTCTAGATCTGGCAGTATGAATGTATCCCGCTTCTTCTCCAATTAGTTCAAAAAGTCTGTTTTCGATATTCATATGAATATCTTCAAGTTTTTCATTAAATAGAAATTTTTTTTTTATTATTTCATTTTTAATTCTATTTAATCCCCAAACAATTTTATTTTTTATTTTGAAATTAATTATTTTTTGTTTGAATAACATTTCTACATGAGCAACAGAAGCTTCAATATCTTCATTAAACAATCTTTTATCTACCGATAAAGATCCTCCAACTTTTTTAAATAAATTTGTAGAATTTTTTTTGATTCTTACACCCCAAATTGGTTGATTGTTTTTATTTTTACTCATGATATCTAGTTATACATTTTATAAATGAAATTCAAAAATTTAAATTATTTAGTAATTATAACTTACTTAATATCATCTACCTTTGCATATTCAATAGATCTTCCAGATATTAAAAATTTAATAGTTCATAAAGATAAGAAAAAAATTGAGCATGTAGAATTCATAAATTCCAAAAGCAAAAAAGTAAGTTTAAACGATTTTATTTCAAATTTAGTTATAATTAATTTTTGGGCTACTTGGTGTACTCCTTGTAAAGAAGAGATGCCATCATTAAATAGATTAAAATCAAAAGATGAATTCAAAGATATAGAAATTATTCCCGTTAACATAGGAGATGAAAAATATAAAAAGTCTAAAGAATTTTTTGAAGAATTGAATATAGATAAATTAGAAATTTTTTCTGGGTCCGGCGCTGAATTAGCAAAAAAATTTCAACTTCGAGGAGTTCCAACAACAATTATAATTAATAAAGATGGCTATGAATTTGCAAGAATTTTGGGATATATTGATTTTGAAAATCAATCTTTTTTAGATTGGCTAACTAATCATCTATGAAATTTTGCCTTAATACAACAATCATAAAACCTGAAGAGTATAATAAAATACAAAATGCAGTAATTCTACTTCATGGATATGGAGGAGATGGAAAAGATATAAGTATGCTAACTTTAAATTGGAAAAGATTTTTAAAAAATACAATTTTTTTATGTCCAGATGCACATGAAGTTTGCAATATCAATCCAAGTGGTTTTCAATGGTTTGATCTCAGTGATAACAATCCAGAGCACATCTTAGTAGAGTCTAAGAAAGCAGAAAATAAAATAAAACAATATATAGATGAAATTAAATTAGAGTATA
>CAJXDV010000015.1 GCA_913052435.1 uncultured Pelagibacteraceae bacterium | reverse complement strand
GGTATTTAAATTTTATTTAAGGTCAGTTTTTTTAGAACCCGTCTTAACATTAGACATTAATGGATATACCACATCATAAGTGCCATTTCTGCTTTTTATTTTTACTTTTTTAAGTTTAAGACCCTTTGTGATATCTCCCACTACATCATCTCCGTAATCACCTTGTTGTATATAACCAAAAGTCCACTCTCCTTTTCCACTTAAAAAATTTTCTTTATGCTGAGGCCTTATATTAATTTTAAAAATCGCGTCACATTTTATTTCAATATTTTTTTCATTTACTTCCATAGATAAATCACCGCTAACTTTATTTTGCAAACCACATTTAAAAGAAACGTGATCCATGCTTAAACATATTGTGTCAGGTTTGACCTTTTTAAATCTACCAACAATTGGTTTTTTATATTGTGGTGCTAAATCCTTATCTTTACCGTTAGATAAAACAAACGACTCCGTTATTTTAATAAATACAGCCATGATTTTATAGTATATGCAACCATTGACTATGATTAACCACTTCAAGATTATTAAAATTTGCAATGGTAATTAATCGATCTCCTTTGTCTAAAATGACTTCTTTTTTTTGATCTGGGTTAATAGTTATGTTATTAATTTTTCTTTTTTTTTGATTGTCAAATTCATAATCTATAATTCCAATTAAAGTTTCATTTTTATCTTGAAAATAATTTTCAAGTTCACAAAAAGTAGTTTTCAATATTTCGTCAGTGAGACTATGGGCTTTTATTGTATGAATTCTGCTAAACAGCAAATCAATTAATTTTGCATTTTTTGCATCAAAAGTTGCCGCAGAAAGATACTTGCTAATAATAGAATTCATCTCAATAACGTCATTTCCCATATAAGGACTAAAAAAATTGTTTTTATAATTTTCTAAAACTTTTTTTGTTCGATATCCGTTTATATCGGTAATCATACTATGGTCTGAAATTTTTTGATTATCATTTCTGAGATTTGAAAATCCAATAAAATTATTAATCATGGTATGGTCTTCCGTCGGATTATCTCTGAATTTTTGGATTTGCTTGGAAGTTTCATTGATGAATATGTAGCAATTACACTTTTCGTATTCTTGGACAGATGTTATATCCATCTCTTTCGTGAACCTCTCTAAATTTTTTTGTTCTAATGTACAATTTTCATAGATATTAGAAATCATTTTTTTCCTATTTTCTTTTAATTTTTCAAATTCAGATAAAATTTTGTCTTTGTGTAATTCAATATCTTCCAGGCTTAATTTAATAAAATCGATTTTCTTGTTCTTATAGCGTTTTACAATAATTATCAGATCATTTTTATCTTTTATTAATTTTTCAACATGATCTTTGAATTTTTTTGGAATCATCTCTGGTGTGTTTGAAAAAAAACTATATTCGTCTTCGTTTTTATTTTTAAATTTTGTTAGATCGGATTTTGTAATTATATTAAGAATGAAATCTCCAGGATGTACAGATGATTTTAGAACTGAATTTTTTCTTATTGAATAAACTTGAAAATTAAATTTTTGTTTACTATTCGTTTTTACAACATGAAAGATTAAACCAAGCTCAGGGTGGTTTACTTGATTTTCTAAAATCTTGTAATCTGGGTTTTGGGGCAAAAATTTTTTATCCATAAAGCTTTCATTAACCTCTTGTCTAAATATTTTTATGCTCTTCAAGTTATTATAATAATTTAAACCAATCATAGATTGGATGATGTGCTTTAAATATTCAATATTTTTTTCACTACTGTAATCAAATAACAAAATATCAATATCTCCGTCATCTGTTTGAAAATTTGGATTTATCTTTTTAATCTTGCTAATTTGATTATTTATTTTAGTTAATTCATTTACAATTTGATCTTCATCTTCTGCTATACAAATTAATCCATAATTTTCCTGAAATGGAAAACCAGATGGTGTGTTTAAAAATATTCTATTCCACGTTTGATCATATTTGTTCTCATAATAATAAAATCCTAAAACAATTATGCGGTCAAATATTGAATTTATTTCCTTGAGGCCTTTTCCCCAATATTTTTTAAGGTCTTTATATTTTAATTGATTAGAATCTACAAAATAAACCTCTGAACCTTCGTATCCAAAAATATTATCGTATATTTCTGTTAAATCAGGAGTATTGATGCACTGAGATAACAAATTACTTTTTAAATTCGAAGAACTAATAATACTGGGTGCCTCCCAATCTTTTCCTATTTTTTCATGTTGTTTGTTAATAATATCTTTGCAGTAGTTAAGATATAAATGGCTTGTTGAAGGATCATGAAATTCAGCAACAATGCTACACGGGTTTTTTTGCCAATTTTCATTTGCAATTAAAAATGTAAAACTTTTACCTACCTCGACATCGCAATCCAATTCTGAAACATATTCTTCTCCAACATCAGGTTTTAGTATGATAATTTGTTTTGCTTTTGATAAATTTACGAGATCTAAAATTTTTTTTTGCCAAGCAAAACCTTTTCTTGCGACTATGCTTATATTTTTCGGAATCTTAACAATACTATTAATCCGTTCAATCACAGTTAGGGGTTCATTATTGCTAACTATAACAAACGTTTTTTTTTCCTTAGCATAAGCAACACATAATTCTGTAATCAAGGGAATCAGTTGGATGCTAAAATTAAAAAAAATAATGTGATTTTCCTCTTCAATTTTGCCTTTACCCGACCTCAAGGCTTCAACTCTATGGGCAATAAAAGTTGTAATAATACCAATAATTGTCGAGAAGACTAAAATTCCAAATATGGTAACAGCAAATTTAGAAATGAAATCAATAAAATTATTTTCTTTTACGCTTAAATCTAGAATGGCGTTTTCATCATAAAATAATGTAAAAGTATTCCATAAGATTTGTAAAAAAATATTGTCTTCTGAAAGCAGACCTATTTCTTGCAGTAGAAATAATAATATTGCAAATGAGAAGATCCCAAGAGCACTGGCACCAAAAAGAAAAAAAAAGAGGTATAAAATATTTTTTTCAAAAGCTTTATTAAATCTGTATTTAATATATTTCCACATTTTTTTATCCTAGATATTCTTTAATAGTTTCTTTCACGTCAAATCCTAAATCAAAAATTCCAATCATCATAACTAATTGTTGTTTCAACTATCAATTGTATATGTCCTGAGTTCTTCCTTCTTAATTACACAGGAACGTATCTTGAAGATATCAAGTTTTGGTAATGAAAGTAAGGCGTCTACGTCTTTCAATGATTTGCAATCCTGATTGAAAGATTTAAAGAATCTGACAGTTGTGATACATCGTGTTATTAGAAATTTATGAAAAATAATACAAAAAAGATGATCAAGAATTTGAAAGCATGGGGACGCGAAATGAAATCGATTATAGGTGATCGAGAGATAATTGCTTCAGTCTCTGGAGGAAAAGACTCCACTGCAATGGTATTGGTCTTCAAGGAAGCAGAGATTCCTTTCAAGTGTGTTCATATGGACACTGGATGGGAACATGAAGAGACCGAAAAATATGTCCTTGATTACCTTCCTAGCGTAGTGGGTAAAATTGAAATCCTTCGCTGGAAGGGCGGTGGTATGGCAGAGCTTGTCAAGGAGCACAAAGGCTTCCCAGGCGGAAACATGCGTTTTTGTACTAAGGTGCTCAAAATCGATCCTTTGCGTAATTACTTTCTAAAGTATGAGATTGAACCAATTAATGCTGTGGGAATTCGTTCTAGTGAGAGTCAGGCGCGTGCCGCGATGCCAGTTTGGGAATATAATAGTACCTTACGCTGTGAAACTTGGCGACCTATAAAGTTTTTTACAGAGCAGGAAGTAATTGACATTCATAAGCGTCACGGTGTTCGCCCCAACAAACTTTATCTAATGGGAGCAGAACGGGTGGGATGTTGGCCTTGTGTCTACGCACGCAAGTCTGAAATCAGACTAATTTCTGAGATAGACCCTCAACGCATAGAACTGGTTCGCCAATTGGAATATGAAGTACAATTGGAACGTAAGAATAAGGATATTAAACTTGGAACGAAGGGTAAATATGTTCCTACCTGGTTTATTCACAAGAAGGCAGGATGGGGTATTAACAAAGTCGTAGAATGGTCTAAAACCAAGCTCGGTGGAAAGGACTTCGAGCCATTCATGCCTCCATCTGGAGAGGAGGGATGTATGCGGTGGGGACTTTGTGAAGGAGTAGATCTTCCATCCGATAAGAAACCAAGAAAAAAAGTAAAAAAAAAATTAAGATAAAGTAAAACTGATCGAGAAAGTATGAATTCGAAAGTCTATTTGGATCACAACGCGACTACACCAGTTGATTCTCGTGTACTAGATGTGATGCTTCCATATTTCAGTGAACATTACGGAAACCCTGCCAACAATACACACTCCTTTGGTAAACGAGCAGAAAATGCTATAGAGAAGTCCAGGGAACAGCTTTCTCGATTGATTGGTGCAAATCCAAGAGAAATTTTCTTTACAAGTGGTGCTACTGAATCAAATAACATGGTTTTAAAGGGCATACCCTCTTTCTATGAACATAAAGGTAACCACATTGTTAGTGTAACGACTGAACACAAATCGGTGCTGTGTTGCTGTGAATTACACAAGAAAAATGTTGGAAAGTTAACACTCCTGGATGTTGATAATTTCGGTCTCATTAAGACAAATGATGTTGAAGAATCTCTCTCCGACGAGACGTTGCTTTTGTCAGTGATGATGGTAAATAACGAGACAGGTGTTATTCAACCCATTGAAAAAATTGGCAAAATTTGTCGAGCTCATGGAGTGCTCTTTCATTCGGATGCTGCTCAGGCCATTGGCAAGATCCCTTTCAACGTGGAGTCTATGATGGTTGACTTAGTGTCTATAAGCTCGCACAAAATGTACGGTCCTAAGGGAGTAGGAGCACTCTACATGAAAAAAAACAAACCAAGAGTTCATCTGACCCCCTTGATTGATGGTGGTGGACAGGAGGATGGCATTCGTTCAGGAACACTCAATGTACCTGCGATTGTTGGATTTGGAGAGGCGGCACAAATAGCCATGGAGAGACTCAAAGAGGATGGTCTTCGCTTGATCGCACAGAGAGAACACTTTGAACAAGGGATCAGTGATCAACTATCCAACATAAACATAATTGGTTACACCAGTAGGCGTGTTCCTGGTACTACGAATATTAGTTTTTCTGGTTGTAATGGTCAAAATCTTGTCAAAGAACTAAAAGGTTTAGCGGTGAGCAGCGGATCTGCCTGTAATACTTCAAACGTAGAACCTTCTCATGTACTTACTTCAATGGGTCTTGATTACGACTCGGCTATGGGGGCTGTACGCTTTAGCTTGGGACGAGACACTACAGATGCGGATATAGAATTTACAATAGGCCACGTAATAGAGACCGTGAAAAAACTACGAACTTCAATTTAGAAGACTTTGCGAATGGAAAATCAACAGAACCCTAAACAAGAAGCTTCACGAAAAACGACTTCTGTTAAGCGGTTAAAGGAACTTACTAAACACGAAGATAAGTATGTTCGCAAAAAGATCGCAAAAAACATTAAAACACCCTTATCTCTACTCAAGAAACTCGCTAAGGACGAAAGTATGACTGTGCGAGAATCGGTAGCAGGAAATATAAATTCGCCGGGTTCGTTGTTGGAGAAGTTAGCGGATGACAAATATGATTATGTCCGAGAATCTGTCGCAGGACATCCAAATACACCTCTTACGATACTGAAAAAATTGGCGGTTGACAAGAAGTGGACGGTACGAACACATGTCATCAGAAACAAAAATACAACCCTTTCTCTTTTAGAAAAATTGGCGAATGACGATGAATGGGAAGTACGACGAAATATATCTGTAAACGAATCTACACCCATTTCGATCCTGAATAAGTTGGTAGAAGACAATAACAAGCACGTTCGCCAAGGCTTGGCAACAAACACAAGCACACCTGTAGAACTGTTGGTAAAACTGGTGGATGATGAGGACGAATATGTTCGCTCATGCTTAGCAGGAAATCCAAACATGCCAGTAACACTTTTGAAGAAGTTGTTGAAGGAAAAATCTTGCAAATCCAATCTAGCAGCAAACGTAAATATCCCAGCACTGCTTCTAAAAAAATTGGCTGCGGATGAGGACAAGAATGTACGGCTTAAAGTAGCTAAAAACCTCAACACAGATTCTAATGTCTTGAAGAAACTGGCGATTGACAATCATCATAAAGTACGCGAATCAATAGCCGAAAATCCAAACACCCCACCCATTGTACTAAAGAAGATTGCGAAAGATGAGTCTTGGTGGGCACGCAGAAATGTTGCAAAAAACACAAATACACCCGTTTTGGTCCTGGAAAAGCTGGCGGAGGACGAAGATTCAAGGGTGCGCGAAAGTGTTGCAGAAAATGCAAATACACCCGTTTTGGTCCTGGAAAAGTTAGCAGAGGACGAAGATTCAAGGGTGCGTGAAAGTGTCAAAAGAAATTAATAAATTACAGATGTCTAAACAGTATATTGGGAAACGAACACCGACAGCATATTACATTCATGTTTCGCAATTAAGTTCACTCTCAAATGAAGAACAGGCGACCATTATAAAAGGGCTTGATCGAGCTGGACTCAAGACTGATTCAGAGTTCAATGTTCTGAAATTATCTAATGATTTATCCTCTCTTTCCTTCTTGAATTATCCGAAATTTTTCGATGAAGGATTCCCGGAACTTGAATCTAGTTGGCATGTGGATTTTAAACTTGACAAATGCACTTTCCGAACTTATTCCAATTCCTTCAATCCGCCAATCCTCCACAGAAAAGAATTACTGCTTTCAGAAAATCACCCACAAAGAGAATGCTTTACAAATTTAACAAAAGAAGCTGAAAATCTTGGACTTTTCAAGGATGTGTCAAGAATTGGATTTCGAAATCAGTGGGAAAAATTAGTTAATAATGAGGGATATTATATCGAAGGTCATCAATTCGTTCCGTTGTTAAATAAAGATAAATCAGGCATAGAACAATCTGGAACATACAATGAAGATTCTGACGAATCCGGAATTCAGCGCCACCGTACTGCAATGGTGCGTTATGGATTTTCAGCGCCTATTCAATCTCTAATGCGTTTAGGTTTTCTTGACGGAGACTATTCTGTTTTTGATTATGGTTGTGGAAAGGGAGACGACTTACGAGGTCTTATTGAAAATGACATTGAAGCTTATGGTTGGGATCCTCACTACGCTAGTGATAAACAAAAAATTGAAACTGATATAGTCAATTTAGGTTATGTTCTAAACGTGATTGAAGATTTTCAGGATAGAGTTGATGCATTACAAGGTGCATACTCTTTAGCAAGTGGATTACTTGTGGTTGCCGTGATGTTGGAATATAACAATAAAAATCAAAGCGAGTCTTTTCGAGATGGTGTACTAACTGGTAGAAAAACTTTCCAAAAATACTATGCACCAAAAGAATTGAAAGAATTTATAGAAGAACATCTGAATGAAGAGTCAATCGCGGTGGCTCCCGGTGTTTTCTTTGTATTTAAAGATAAAGTCCTACATCAACGATATTTGCTCAGCCAAAGCAGATCTCATTCATTTTTGAAGCGAGCAAACCTCAGGCTCGCACCTAGACGTACTCCTGAAGAAAAAGATAAAGAAAAATATGAAGAATACAAGGAGTTATTAGAAACTTTATGGATTCAGTGGATTGATTTTGGAAGGGAACCAACATCTAATGAGGTTCAGAATTTAGATCTCCTGAAAAAAGCATTTGGTTCACTAGGTCGCGCATTACGTTTTTTGCGTAGCCAAAAAAATGACTCGTTGTTGAATGCAGCCGGAGAATCTAAAAGAAATGATTTACTCGTATTTTTAGCATTAGAATTGTTCAAGAAGCGTACTGCTTTTAATAAAATGCAATTTTCATTTCAGCGGGACATTAAAGTTTTTTTTGGAAATATCGGTAAAGCAAGGAACGATGCCCGTGATTTACTCTTTAAAATATCTAATGTAGAAGAAATTGATAGAAACTGCTCAAAAGCTGCTTCAGAAGGTTTAGGTTTGTTGTTACCAAAAAAATCTTTGCAACTTCATACCTCTTTAGTAGAGCGACTACCACCCTTGCTTAGAGTTTATGTAGGATGTGCCACGGTACTCTATGGTGATGTTACATCAGCGGATTTGCTGAAAATACATATTCTATCTGGAAAAATATCTTTGATGCGTTATGACAATTTTGCTGAGGAAGCTATACCTCGATTATTAGAACGTACAAAAATTGATTTCCGCAAACAAAAACTTGAATTCTACGAGTATGGAGATGAGTTTGAACCTCGGAATTTGTATCAAAAATCAAAGTATATGAATGAGGAAATGGAAAGTTTTGCTCAACAGTGTACATTTGATGAACAATTAGAAGAACTAAAACTTTTTGATTTTAGAGAATATGGGCCTGCCCCAAAGGAATTTTTGCATAAGTTGGAAAAACAGAGATGGCAAGTCGACAAACTTTCACTTATTCGAAGCAAAACAATTCCAGATATTGACACTGCTTGTGGTGAAAATTACTTTTACCGTAACTTCATTGAGTGCGGAGAAACACAGAAAAATTCAGAGATTGAAAATCTTCCAAAGAATCCTGACAGCTACACCGCCCTTCAAGAATTAGCTCAGGGATTATTAGATCCGATTATAGATTATTTTGGCTCAATCGAATTAACTTTTGGTTTTTGTTCGACTGAACTCGCAAAACTAATTCCTGGGCGCATTGCACCTGAACTAGATCAACATGCTGCATACGAATTAGATCAGAATAATAAGATAATATGCCCAAGACTTGGAGCTGCTGTTGATTTTATTGTTGAAGATGAAGATATGATGGAAGTAGCCAAATGGATAGATGAAAACCTCATCTTTGACCGTATGTATTTCTATGGACAAAAACGACCCTTGCACATTAGCATTGGTCCTGAAATGTTGCAGCAAGTAACACTGATGTTGCCAGATAAAAAAGGATATAGAGTAATTCCCAGAACATTAAAAAAAGGTGAGTTTAAGGAAATTGATGGAAATAAAATTGTTCCATTGACATAAACATATGAAGGGGAGCTTGAGAAACTTAAAGAAATAATTTAATGATCGTCATACCATCAATTACTTCTACTAATTTTATGACAATTTTATAATTCGCCCAAAACGAAGATGATCCCCTGCATCTCCATCGGCAGTAATTACCCACAATAAAGGGCAAGGTGGACGAATTGTAGGCTCGTCAGCACATCCATCTGTAAGGTAAATGCATCCATCGTAGTGAGTGAGACGATTGCTCCTAAGAAAAGCAAATACCGGATCAAATTCAGTTCCTCCCCTTCCGGCAACTTCGGTGGGCAATTGACCTTTGTAATTGTAGGTTCGTTGCACTTCCGCATCACATTCAATGACCACGATTTCTGCCCCCTGCTTGTACATGGCATCAATTTCTGTGAAAAAAATACCTAGATCTGTGTCACTGACAGATCCAGAAGTGTCAATCGCCACTGCTATCTTTTGAAATTGTTTGACTTTAATTCCCGGGCGGGTGCCGTAGCGTTTGCTAATACGATGCATTGTCGAAAAGATATAAGTCCGGCGACTGTTCGTAGCAAAAATTCGCAAAGTTCTCCTCCAATCCACCTTGGGTTTTCGACTTTCAATCAAAGAGTCAATGAGGGCATTAATTTCTCCGGGTATAGTACCATGATATTTGGACGGAGTTCGTTCTCTTGCTTGGATGATCATACGATCTAGTTCCGTTTCAGCACCATATGCATCGACCTGGCCTTTTGCATCTTTGGGGATTCCCCAGTGACTATGATCACCGTGAATAGTTTTATCCAGTTTTTTTGACAAAGCTTCAGCGCTTTTAGGGAAAGAGTCTCTTGCAGAGGAAGAATCTCGAAGTTTTATGAGCTTTTTATAATACCACTCTACGGTTTGATTCTGTTCCAATTCTAAGTCTGGAAATGATCTTAGTGTAACTGCACTATCAGGCAACTTCCAGGAACCTATAAACTGATTTACAACTAAATCTGCAGCTATATTGAATAAAGAGCGATCATATTTTTCTAAATCCATGCGAAAAAGATGTTTAAACAAAAGATGTAGACTCTCATGTTTAATAACCGCCACCCTATTGGTTTGCGACCGAAGTTCTTTAATGAAAAAAGATTCATTTATCAAAAGTTGAATTTTATTCCCTGAAAAACTTACTGCAGCGGTTGGGACCTTTTTTGTAACTACGCGAACTACTCCACTTAGTAAGTGATTGAAAAAAGGTTCTTTGAACAGCATTTGAATAATGCAGCGCGACAATTCTTCCTGTACATCCTTCACACTACATGCCGCCAATTAGTAATTTTGCAAGACGCTTGTCTCGAAGCATTTTTTTCACTTTTTCTGATCCATTTTTCATGAGATCGGAGTGAAGACTCATTCGTAGATCGTTGGGCAAACATTCTATCAACATAAATTTAACCAGATTATCAGAATGATTACTTTGGGGTTCGTATTTTTCTTTGGTCAACGTCAGATACAATCTAGTGCATATTGTTGCAAGTCTGTCTACTCTTTTTCCTCCCTCTTCTGTTTTTTTTTCTCCCACGTCTGTTTTACTTAGACTTTCGATTCGTTTTGAAACTTTTTTAAAATCTTTTGCTTGTAATATTTCTTCTGAACTAACAAGTTGTTCCAGGTTGTCATTGACAAATCCCAAAAAAGTTCCCACAGTAACATCATCCAGAGAACTGAGAGCTAAAGTAGAGACCATTTCTATCTCATCCTTGAGATTAGGTATATCCTTGATCTGTTCAAAGAACTGCACCAGAGATCTCGGTGTTGTGCGTTTACCAGAAACTATTTCGGGATATGTCAAAACAAAATCAATTCCTCGGGAGTCTACTCCAGCACTATCTGCCCACTGTGCCCAAGTTTTAGGATCAAAAACCATCGTTAGATGGAGTAGCCTTGTCAGCATAGCATCATCCATTGGTGTAACAGAATAATCTCCTCCCTCTGGATTTGCTGTTGCTACAATTTGCCATTTTGGTGGCAATTGCCATGAAAACAGCTCAAAGTTTTGTAATAATTGCATTAAACCCCTCAATATTCGATCATCTGCTCTGTTAATGTCATCGAGAAGGAGAATTCCGGGTCCTTTCTGTTTAGGTACCCAATCTGGAGGAGCAAAAGCAGTATATTCATCTCCAATTATATTTTTATCAGGATCTACTTGATATGGCATACCGTGCAGGTCTCCCATTTCTTCAAACTGGGCAGGTGCGCAATATGCTAAGTGCCATTTATTTTTTTTTGCAAACTCTTGCACTAACATCGTCTTTCCAAGTCCATGCGTTCCCCAAATACAAACTGGGGTTCCTCGCTTACCCTTATTCTGAAGTGACAAATTTGTTTCGAAAATATGTTCGAGCGCTGTTCCAAGTTTTTTGGAATCTAATTTTGCTCCATAGAGCAAGAGGTTTTTCTTCATAATTTACACCTATTTAAATCTGAATCATATTATAATAATTAATTATTGTATATTCAGTTTTCTAATTATTTGTTGTCATCAAAATCATGTGGTAAGTCATCATAATAACTAATTGTTGTTTTAACTATAACTTTTAAATGTCCTGGCAGTTCTTCCTTCTTAATTCCACAGGAACGTATCTTGAAGATATCAAGTTTTGGCAATGAAAGTAAGGCGTCTACGTCTTTCAATGATTTACAATCCTGAATAATTACTGATTCAAGGGTTTTTATACCCTCAAGTCCCTTAAGATTCTCGAGTTTTGTACAGTTCTTGATTACGAGTTTAGTTAAATTGATCAAATTTCCAAGCCCTTCCAATGATTTAATCTGATTGCAAGATTTGATTTCTATTCCCATTATTCGTGGAATTTTCTGAGTGAAGTCAAAACTTGTTAGATTACAACCAGAAAAGTTAATTCTTCGCAAACCATCCGCGTAAGCCAATCCATCGAGGTTTAATGATTTTGCTAAACCAGGAATATTCAATGTTTTTAACTTGTTGCACCCCTTTAATCCATTTAAGTTTTCAATATTTTCAGATTGGATATCAAAATCTTCTAGGTTTTCACACCCAGAAAGACCATCGATATTCTTCAATTTTATTGCATCAAGATAGAAATAATTTAGAGCCTTCAAATTTTGCAAACCATTTATATTTTCTAATGAATCCGATTCAATACGAAGCGATTCAAGAACAGAACATCCCCTTAACCCATCAACATTTTTCAATGAGGTAAAAATGGATAAATCTACATCCTTTAAATTTTTCAAACCTCTGAGACCATCAACGTTTTTAATAGGTTGTTTTTTGGAATTTCCATCCCAAGATCCTCCGCTAATTGTAATTTTCTCAAGGGAATTACATCCATGTAAGCCATCTAGATTTTTTAAGGATTCCGAATTACTAATATTAATTTCCACAAGAGAACTACATCCTTTTAAACCATCCAGATTTTCTAAGGATTCTGCAGCATCGATATTAATAGTTTTCAATGACTTCAATCCTTTCAATCCATTTAGGTTTTTTAATCTTTTAGCGCTTGATAATTTAATAGATTTAAGTTCTTGGCAACCACTTAGTCCTTCAACATCGATTAATTTAGTACACTCTTCAATATCCAATTTTTGTAACTCTCTACAATTCTCCATTCCAATAAGTGTTTTCAGTGCAGATCCTCCAGATAAATTGAGTTCTCTTAATTTTTTAAGATTTGAAAGCCCTTTCAGGTCCTGATCATCAGGAATAAAGTAACCATATATATCTAGATAAGTAAGTTTTTCAAAAACTGAGAATTTATTTAAAGATGAAATGGTTGGTTTATAACTCTCGGGTGAATTATAAGAATAAGACAAAGATAATTTTTCAAGGTTTGTAAAATTTGAAATGTCTCCAAATACATCAAGTTGCAAATCCTTCACCTCATTTCGGATCTTTTGCACAAAGTCGTTCGGAGCATTATTGATCAGCTCTCTCATTGCATAATTCAGATAAGGTTGTGCCGGACCAGTTCCTTTAAATGTAGAATTTGGGACAAGACGACCCTTTACCTGTTCTTCAGCATTCCATGTTTTAGATTTAAAAATTTTATACTGAATCCCTTTAAGAAGCTTCTGATATAAGGAGTGGTCTTCCAGTGAACGGACGAGTTCCAATCCTTGGTTAATTAAATTAATGTCACGGACAGTCAGCAGCTTTTTGACTTTAGAAAATGTTTTCTTATCAACAGAAGGTTTATTATTTTTAGATCCTATAGATTTTTTTTTTGCAGTTACAGGTACATCTTTCCCAAGTGCTTTTAACAGTCGCAATTGATATTTTTCCACTTTCTCCCGATCTTCCATCACTTTAGGACGGGGAAGAGGATCCACTTGAGTACATCCATCCATTTTCAATTCTGCTAGATTTGGCAATTCTGACAATGAACTTACTTCTTTCATTGCAGTACATCCTGTTAAATCTAACTTTTCTAGATGTTTCAGTTTTTCAATTCCAATTAGATTTATTAGTCTTTCGCATTTTTCTAAACTTAAATAATTAATGTTTGGGAAAGCATCAATACCAATTAGGCTTTTAAAGGATTTTTTGTGGACAGTTAGATCGGTGACTGATTCCCATACCTTAAAACCTTCTAAAGATGTTGGTGTGCCTGACGCACCTAAATATAAATGGAGTGTTTTGACTTTAAGATTACTTAAATTTTGCAGCGCATTTATATTCATATCAGAGCAACTAAGACTCTCTATTTCAATGTTTTCTAGTCCTTCTGTTTTGCTAATTGAAGAGCATCCATCTAAACTCATTCTTTCAATTTTAGAGATTCCTTTCAGGGCCGTAATATCCTTCAGAGAGGAACAATTGTCAAAACTGACGTCTGATCCAAAGACATTTGGATTTGGTGCCCCTTGCAAACTTATTAACTTGCTGCAATCAGTCACATCAATTGACTCCAAAAAATTTAATTTTTCTAGCCCTTGAAGTTTTTGAATTGAATTACAACCACTTAAATTCAGAGTCTTCAACTTGGTTAAGGAATTAATTCTGGTGATGTCTTTCAGATTTTTAGAACATATTGTTAAATCAGTTATATTAGGAGCTTGCTCGAGACCTTTTAGACTATTTAATTTATCACAATTTATAACCATCTTGTCCAGGGCAGTTAGATTTTTAAGACCATCTAAACTTTTAACAATTCGGACATATATATCTAGTATCTCTAGTTTAGGAAGTGACCCAATACCTTTTAGCAAGGTCAAATTATCGGAACTTATATAAAGTTTTTTAAGAGACTTCAGCCCTTTTAGAGCAGTAATGTCAGTCAAACTATTATTTGTAATACTAAGAGATTGAAGTTTATGAAAATTCTGGATCCCTTTCAGATTCTTTATTGAATCAAATCCATACAAATCCAATTCAGTTCGACTTTTCTCCAAAACTTTAAGACCTTCTAAGGATTCTAAAGCTCTAAGGCCATCCATCTCAACTTCTTTTAAATGAGTTAGATTTTTTAGTGCATCTACGTTCTTTA
>CAJXDV010000014.1 GCA_913052435.1 uncultured Pelagibacteraceae bacterium | reverse complement strand
ATAATATTACCAACTAATATATGAATGAAAAAAATTTGCCAGATGATATTAATTCAAAATCATTAAACGAGTTGACTGAATTAGCCAACAAAATTATTGAAAATTTGGAGAATGAAAAAGATTTAGAAAGTTCCATTAATGAATACCAAAAATTATTAAAATTAAACAATTTAATTGAAAAAAAATTTCAAAAAAATTCTAAAGAAATATCTGAAAACACAAAATCAAAAATTATAAATATCATAAAAAAAAAGAATGAAAGAAGAATTAAATAAGATAGCAAAAGATATAAATATTTTTATTAGAAAATATTTAAAATCCCAAAAAAAAACAGATTTAATTATACCAATGACCTATGGTATTTTACCAGGAGGAAAAAAAATAAGATCAAAAATTTTAGTAGATGTTGGAAAAATTTTTAAAATAAATTATAATAATCTTATTCAAATAGGTGCGGCAGTGGAATGTATCCATGCATACTCTCTAATTCATGATGATCTACCTTGTATGGACAATGATATTTTAAGAAGAGGGAAATTATCTACACATAAGAAATTTGGTCAGTCTTCAGCAATTTTAGCAGGCAATTCTTTACTGACTGTTGCTTTTGAAATTTTAAGTCAAAATAATTTAAGATTAGACGATAAAATAAAAATAAAATTAGTGAACTTATTATCAGAATGCTCCGGACATTCAGGTATAGCAGGAGGTCAATATTTAGATTTAAGTTTTGAAAAAAAAAAAATTTCCTCAAAAAAAATTATTGAAATGCAAATAAAAAAAACTGGTAAGCTTTTTAGTTTTTGTTGTGTGGCGCCAGTAATAATTAGTAAAAAAAATAATTATCTTGGCAAGTTTGAGAAAATAGGTTCTGATATTGGTTTATTATTTCAGATAGCAGATGATTTAATTGATTATATTGGCAATACAATAAAAGCTGGAAAAAAAACAAATAAAGATTTAAAAAAAGGCAAAGCTACTTTAATTAGTTTACTAGGTTATAAAAATACTATTAAATACGCCAATAAATTAAAATTAGATATATTTAAAAGACTCGATATCTTTGGAAAAAAAGCTGAAGATTTAAGAAATACAATTGATTATATTTTGGACAGAAATTAGTGAATAAGAAATATAAATATTTAGATGATATAAATTTTCCATCTGACATAAAAAAAATTTCACAGTCAGAGCTAAAAGCATTGTCTGATGAAGTTAGAGAGGAAATGATAGATGCTGTTTCGAAGACTGGAGGTCACTTAGGTGCCGGATTAGGTGTCGTAGAGTTAACAGTAGCTTTGCATTATGTATTTAACACACCAAATGATAAACTAATTTGGGATGTTGGTCATCAATCTTATCCTCATAAAATATTAACGGGCAGAAAAGATAGAATTAGAACTTTAAGAAAAGGCAATGGACTTTCTGGTTTTACAAAAAGATCAGAAAGTGAATACGATCCTTTTGGCACAGGACATAGCTCTACATCAATATCATCAGCTTTAGGCGTTGCTATTGCGAATAAACTTTCAAACAAATCTGATAACGTAATTGCTGTTATAGGTGATGGTGCAATAAGTGCAGGGATGGCTTATGAGGCGATGAACAATGCTGGAGCAAGTAAAACTAAATTGATTGTTATTTTAAATGATAACGATATGTCAATTGCCAAACCAGTTGGAGCAATGAGAAAATATCTAGCAAAAATACTATCTGGAAAAATATATTTTAGTTTTAGAGAAACAGTAAAATTTATTATATCTGCTTTTTCAAAAAGATTTAGCAAGAAAGCAGGAAAAGCTGAAGATTTTTTAAGATCAGCCGTTACTGGAGGTACTTTATTTAATTCGATGGGTTTTTATTATATTGGACCAATTGATGGACACAACATTGATGCTTTGGTTCCTGTATTAAAAAATGCAAAAGAAATAAATCTTGATGTTCCAATAATGATTCATGTAAAAACAGAGAAAGGCAAAGGATATAAATTTGCTGAAAAATCAGCTGATAAATATCATGGCGTTACAAAATTTAACGTAAATACAGGCATACAAGAAAAATCTAAATCAAATATTCCTTCTTATACAAAAGTTTTTGCAAACACTCTTGTAAAGCATGCGGAAAGAGATAGTAAAATCGTAGGTATAACCGCAGCAATGCCCTCCGGAACAGGATTGGATATATTTGGAGAAAAATTTCCTTCAAGGATGTTTGATGTGGGTATAGCCGAACAGCATGCAGTTACTTTTGCGGCAGGACTTGCAACTGAAGGTTACAAGCCATTTGCAGCAATTTACTCAACATTTTTACAACGAGCATATGATCAAGTTGTTCACGATGTTGCAATTCAAAGTTTACCAGTTAGATTTGCAATTGATAGAGCAGGTCTAGTTGGAGCTGATGGACCCACACACGCAGGATCATTTGATATTTCATATTTATCAACTTTGCCAAATTTTGTTGTAATGGCTGCAAGTGATGAGGCTGAATTAGTAAGAATGATTAATACTTCGGTTGATATAAACAACCAACCTTCGGCCTTTAGATACCCAAGAGGCAATGGTGTAGGAATAAACTTACCTACGATTGATGAAAAAATAGAGATTGGAAAAGGACGTATAATTAAAGAGGGTAAAAAAGTTGCTTTACTAAATTTTGGAGCAAGATTAAATGAATGTTTAATTGCTCAAAAAAATTTATCAAAAAAAGGAATTAACATAACACTAGTTGATGCAAGATTTGCTAAACCTCTTGATGAAAATCTAATATGGCAAATAGCTACTGATCATGAAGCAATAATTACAATAGAGGAAGGTTCAATAGGAGGTTTTGGTTCTCAAATTGGACAATTTCTTACTGACAAAAATTTATTGGATAGTAATTTAAAGTATAGATCTATGATTTTGCCAGATAGATTTATTGATCATGACAAGCTTGATTTAATGTATAAATATGCTGGATTAGATGCAAGTAGTATTGAAGTTAAAATATTGGATACTTTAGATTCCAAAGTGATAATAAAGAAAACTAATTAACTATTACATTGAGCACTATTCATCAAATAGTGATCTAGAAGCACACAGTGCATCATTGCCTCTCCGATTGGGACTGCTCTAATTCCAACACAAGGATCATGTCTCCCCTTAACAGATATGGATGTATTTTTTCCAAACTTATCAATAGTTTTTTGTGAAATTAAAATTGAAGAAGTTGGCTTAACAGCAAATGAAACAATTATATCTTGTCCAGTCGATATTCCACCAAGAATACCACCAGCATTATTTGATTTAAAATTGGTTTTTTTTCCACGTTGAAAAATTTCATCTGAATTTTGTTCTCCAGTTAATTGTGCTGAATTCATTCCTGACCCAATATTAACACCTTTTACAGCATTAATGCTTATCATTGCAGCAGCTAAATCCATATCAAGTTTGGAATATATTGGAGCTCCCAATCCAGCAGTCACACCTCTTGCTCTTACCTCAATTATTGCTCCACAAGATGAACCTGCTTTTCTTATACTCAGCAGATATTTTTCCCATATTTTTAAAACTGATTTATCTGGACAAAATAATGAATTTTTTAAAATAAATTTATCATTCCAGTTATTAGTATCACATCCTAAAATACCCAGTTGCGTAACTGCACCAACAACTTTATATTTTTTTCCAATTTTTGTTTCCAAGACTTTTTTTGCTATGGCTCCTGCAGCAACTCTAGCTGCTGTCTCTCTGGCCGATTGTCTTCCTCCTCCTCTATAATCTCTAATTCCATACTTTTTAAAATAAGTATAATCAGCATGACCAGGTCTAAATTTATTTTTAATGGTTTCGTAATCTCTCGATCTCATATCTTTATTGTAAATAATCATCGAGATGGGAGTACCCGTAGTTTTACCTTCAAAGACACCTGACAGAATATTTACTTTATCATCCTCTTTTCTTTGAGTTGTAAATTTTGATTGACCAGGCTTTCTTTTATTTAACTCTGATTGAATTTCTTTTTCTTTAATTGCTATATTTGGAGGGCAACCGTCTACCACACAACCTATAGCAGGACCATGAGATTCCCCCCAAGTTGTGAAACGAAATAACTTTCCAAAAGTATTAAATGACATTAATTTATTATATAAATTATTTTGTTTAAATTATGAATCAAAAAAACTCACTTGGACTAAATTTATGCTTCAAAGAAGAAGAAAATCCTATAGTTCTTTTTAGAGAATGGTTTGAGGAAGCAAAGAAATCCGAAATTAATGGTGCAAATGCTTTTGCTCTTGGTACTGTCGATAAAAATGGCCATACATCAGTTAGAATTATTTTACTAAAAGATTTTAATAACGAAGGTTTCGTTTTTTACACAAACCTTAATAGCGATAAAAGTAAAGCAATTAAGGAAAGTCCAAATATTTCCATGTGCTTCCATTGGAAGAACTTGTTAAGACAAGTTAGAATAGTAGGCGCAGCGTCTCAAGTTTCAGATAAAGAAGCAGATGATTATTTTTACTCCAGACCATATGGTAGCAAGATAGGTGCTTGGGCATCAGATCAAAGTTCAATTTTAGATAAAAGAGAAGATTTATATGACTCAATTAAAAAATATGAAACAAAATTTCCAGATCAAAATAATGTTCCAAGACCAAATCATTGGTCTGGCTGGAGACTTAAACCAATTGAAATTGAATTTTGGTTAGGTGGCGAAAACAGAATACACGAAAGACTGAAATATATTAGAAGAAAAAATAATTGGGAAAAAGTTTTGTTAAGTCCCTAAAAGTTTCTTTCAATACTAAAAGATGTAAGATTTTTTAGAATTTCTTTTTCTTTCGATTCTTCAAAAACACTTAAAGAGTTAAATGCGAGATTAATAAAATGATCGGCTTTTTTATAACAATCATCAATAATATTGTTTTTTTTAATTAAATCTAAAACGTAATCCAGTTCATCATTTCCTCTTTCTTTTTTATCAAAAAAAGATTTCAACTTGACTTTATCTAAATTAGATATTTTTTGATAAAGTAAAATAATTGGAAGAGTTATTTTTCCTTCAAAAAAATCATTACCGATTTTTTTACCAAATGAAATTAATTCAGAATTATAGTCTAACGTGTCATCTGCTATTTGAAATGTAAGTCCTAAATTTTTTCCATAAAATTCTAAAGCTTCTTTATATTTTAAATTTCTATCAGCTAATATCGCGCCAACTTTTGTGGCAGCAGCAAACAAAGATGCAGTTTTAGAGGAAATAATTTTTAAATAAGTTTCTTCCAACATATCAATTTCACCTTTGTGTTGTAATTGAAGAATTTCTCCTTGAGCTATTTCAGAAGATGTTGAAGACAAAAGTTTGAGTACTTCTAAATTTCCATCTTCTACCATCATTTCAAAACATCTACTTAATAAATAGTCTCCAACAAGAATAGAAGATTGATTTCCCCAAATAGTATTTAATGTTTTTTTTCCTCTTCTAATTTCAGCATTATCAATTACATCATCGTGCATTAGAGTTGCAGCATGAATTAATTCTACACAGGCTGCGAGATTAATATCTCTTCCACCTTTTCTATATCCGCAAAGCTTTGCACTCTCTAATGTTAAAAGTGCTCTTAACCTCTTACCTCCGGTTCTAAGATGATAATCTGCCATTTTGTCAATCAGCTCTACTTTACTTGTTAATTTTGAACTAATTTTTTCCTCTACAAGAACCAACTTATCTTCTACAGAAGTTAGTAAATTCGAATAAGAATTGTTTATTTGTTTTTTTAGATGTACAACCGAACCCATAATTTAAAACTATTATATTATTATTATTATTACACTTATCAATTGACGCATCTTATTCTTCAACTATAAGTAGGCTTTATTAATAATAAAAAGTTTTATAATCATTTAAAATGTTCTCTTTTTTCAAAAAAAAAAAAATCATAAGCCATATAAAGTTGACCGGTATTATAGGAAATGTTGGAAAATTTAGGCAAGGAATTGAATATTCGGGTCAAGAGGACATTATAAGGAAAGCTTTTTCAGTAAAAAAAGCCCAAGCAGTTGCGATAACAATTAATTCACCAGGAGGTTCTCCTGTTCAGTCGCACTTAATATACAAATTTATAAGAGAGCAAGCAAAAAAACATAAAAAAAAGGTAATTGTATTTGCTGAAGATGTGGCTGCTTCGGGCGGATATTTGATTGCTTGTTCTGGAGATGAAATTTATGCAAATTCAAGTTCAATAATAGGTTCAATAGGAGTTATCTATTCATCATTTGGATTTAAAGATTTAATTCAAAAAATTGGAGTACAAAGAAGAGTTTATACTGCTGGCAAAAATAAAAGCACCTTAGATCCTTTTTTAGAAGAAAAAGATGAAGATATAAAAAGATTAAAAAATATCCAATTAGAACTACATCAAGATTTTATTGATGTTGTTGAAGAAAGCAGAAGATCGAAGCTTAAAAAAGAAAGTGGAATTGAATTATTTTCAGGAGAGTTTTGGTCAGGTAAGAAAGCTATTGAGCTTGGACTAATAGATGGAATAGGAAATGCTGAACAAATTTTAAGAGAAAAATTTGGTGAAGAAGTGCAAATTAAAAAATTTGAAAAAACAAAAGGGTGGTTAGCTAAAAAGCTTTCAACATCAGAAGATCATGCTGACAAATTAGTAAGTATTCTCGAAGAAAGATCAATTTGGCAGAGATATGGCTTCTAAAAAAAAAATTAAAAAAAAAGAAGTTCTAACTTTTCAGGATACAATTTTTAATTTACAAAAATATTGGAGCAAACAAGGTTGTATTATTCTTCAACCGTATGATTTAGAAGTAGGAGCTGGAACTTTTCATCCTGCCACTACACTCAGATCTTTGGGAGAAAAGCCGTGGAAAACAGCATATGTTCAACCATCAAGAAGACCAACAGACGGGCGTTATGGAGATAACCCAAATAGACTGTATCACTATTATCAATTTCAAGTTTTAATTAAACCTTCACCAAAAAATATAAAAAAATTATATTTAAATAGTATTGCTTCAATAGGAATTAATTACGAGGAACATGACATTAGGTTTGTAGAGGATGATTGGGAAAGCCCAACGCTCGGTGCTGCTGGATTAGGTTGGGAAGTATGGTGTGATGGTATGGAGATTACACAATTTACTTATTTTCAACAAATGGCAGGTATAGACTGTAAGCCTATTTCTGTTGAAATTACTTATGGTTTAGAGAGACTTTGTATGTTTAATCAAAATAAAAAAAATGTTTTTGATTTAACCTGGAATAATGATGGAATTTTTTATAGAGATGTTTTTCATCAAGCCGAAAAAGAATTTTCAGCATATAATTTTGAACATGCGAACACAGATAATTTATTTAAAATTTTTGATATGCATGAACAAGAGGCTATATCCTTAACTGAAAAGAAAATATCTTTACCAGCCTACGATCAATGTTTGAAAGCCAGTCATGTGTTTAATATATTAGATGCTAGAGGTGTAATTAGTGTTGCACAAAGAGCAGAATATATTGCAAGAATAAGAGATATAACAAAGGCTATCGGAAAAGTCTGGCTTGAGAGTCAAAATTAAAATGTCAGAATTTTTTTTAGAATTATTTAGTGAAGAAATTCCAGCAAAACTCCAAGTTGATGCAAGAAAAAATTTGCTTGAGTACTTTAAAAAATTTTTCGATGAAAATAAAATTCATATTAAAGGCAAATGTAATGCTTTTTCTTCCCCGAATAGACTTGTTATTTATATTGATAAAATTGCAAAGAATATAATTACAAAATCTGAGGAAATTAGAGGGCCCAGCACTAATGCTCCAGAAAAAGCATTAGAAGGGTTTATCAAATCAAATAAGATTAAAAAAAACAATATTATTAAAAAAAAAACAGAAAAAGGTGATTTTTATTTTTTTAAGAAACCTTCAAAAAAAATTAAAACTTTAAATTTACTTAAACAAAATATTCCGAACATTTTGGATAAAATTTCATGGAATAAGTCAATGAAGTGGGGAAATCATGATTTATTCTGGGGCAGACCATTAAAATCAATTCTCGCAGTTTTTGATGGTAAAAAATTGGAGTTTGATTTTCATCATTTAAAAAGTTCAAATATTACATACATAGATAAAGATTTAGAAGAAAAAACTAAAATATTTAACAATTTTAAAAACTATAATGCTTATTTTAAATCAATAGGTGTTCTAATTGACCATGAAAAAAGAAAGTCAATTATTAGAAAGGAGTTAACAAAATTATCTAACAAAAAAAATCTTAAAATAAGTTTAAATGAAAAATTATTAGAGGAAATTACAAATATAGTGGAGAAACCTAAAATATTACTTTGTGAATTCGATAAAAAATTTTTGGATATACCCAAAGAAATTTTAATAATAACTATGCAATATCACCAAAAATATTTTCCAACTTTTGACAATAAAGAAAGTATAACTAATAACTTTTTTGTTGTTGCTGACGTTAAAGATCAAAAAGGATTTGTTAAATTAGGCAATGAAAGAGTTGTAGAAGCAAGATTAAGTGATGCAGAATTTTTTTGGAAAAAAAATAGATCTCAAAATTTAGTTAAACAAGTTTCAAAATTAAAAGACGTAAATTATTTTAAAGGGTTGGGATCATATTTCGATAAAGTTCAAAGAATAAGAAAATTAAGCGCTGTTATCTCTGATGAAATGTTAATTAGCAAAGAAAAAATAGAAATAGCATCTACAATTTGTAAAGTTGATCTTATGTCAGATTTGGTTGGAGAATTTCCAGAGTTACAAGGTGTCCTGGGAGGTTATTTTGCAGAAACCCAAGGTTTTGATAAGGATATAAGTTTAGCAGTTTCAGAACATTATTTGCCAATTGGTATGGATAGTAGGATACCCAAAAAACCCTACAGCATTGCTTTATCATTGAGCGATAAAATAGATTCATTAGTAGGTTTTTTTGGAATTAATTTAAAACCTACAAGTTCTAAAGATCCGTACGCCCTAAGAAGAATGGCAATCAGCTTAATCAGATTAATTCTTGAAAATGATAAAAATATTAAAATTAGGAATTTATTCAATTATTCATGCACGCTCTACAAGGAACAAAACTTTGAGTTTGATATCAAATTATTACAGAAAGATTTAGGTGAATTTATTTTAGAAAGATTAAAAAATTATTTAAAAGAGAAAAAAATTAGAAATGATATAATAGAAAGTTCCACATCAACATTTAGTATAGATGATTTATTAAAAATTTTAAAAAAGTCTGTCGCTTTAAATAAAAATATTAAAAAGGATCTAGGTTTGGATGTAGTTTCTATTTATAAAAGATCTTCAAATATTTTAAGCAATGAAACGAATAATTCATCAGACATCGTTGGTTCAGCAGATCCTGTTTTATTTAAAAATGATTTTGAAAAAAATTTATATAAAAAGATTCATCAAATAAAAAAGTATTTTTCAAGTGTAGGTAGAGATGAAAATTATGAAGAAAGTTTGAAAACTTTATCTAGTGCAAAAAATGAGGTTACGAACTTTTTTGATAATGTAATTGTTAATGATGACGATCCAAATATCAAAAAAAACAGGCTGGAACTTTTAAAAATGTTGTGTAAAAGCTTTGATAACTATTTCAATTTTTCAAAAATAGAAGCTTAAAATGAAAAAATTTGTATTTAATTTTAAATCCAAAGATACAAAAAAATTAAAAATTCCAAAAAATATTTTAGGTGGAAAAGGTGCAAATCTATCAGAAATGGATAGACTGAATATGCCAGTACCTCCAGGATTTACAATTTCAACAGAAGCATGTGATTTATTCTACCAAAATAATAATAAATTAAATTCCAAAGTTCTTAAGGAGATTAATAAAGAACTAAAAAGTATTGAAAAAGAATCAGGCAAAAAATTTGGAGATTTAAAAAATCCACTGTTAGTTTCCGTAAGGTCTGGAGCTAGAATTTCAATGCCTGGAATGATGGATACTATATTAAATCTAGGTCTCAACGATAAAACAGTAATTGCTCTCGCAAACAAAACATCAAACATTAGGTTTGCGAAAGACAGCTATAGAAGATTTATACAAATGTATTCAAATGTGGTTATGGGTGTTGAAAGTTATAATTTTGAGGAATTAATTGAGAACTATAAACTTACTAAAGGAGTTTTGTCGGATACTGATCTTGATGAAAATGATTGGGACGGTTTGATCAAAGATTTTAAAAATATTATAAAAGAAAAAACAAAAAGAAAATTTCCACAGGATGTTAAAGAACAACTAATTGGAGCAATCAGAGCAGTATTTTTATCATGGGAAAGTCATAGAGCAAAAGTATATAGAAAATTAAATCAAATACCTTCAGATTGGGGCACTGCTGTAAATGTTCAATCAATGGTATTCGGTAATATGGGTGATGATTGTGCAACTGGAGTGGTTTTTACAAGAAACCCATCAGACGGAAGCAATAATATATATGGAGAGTATCTAATTAATGCTCAAGGTGAAGATGTAGTGGCTGGCACAAGAACACCTCAGCACATAACTAAAAAAGCTAGGCTAAATGCAAAAGAGAGTTTGCCATCAATGGAAGAGTCGATGCCACCTGTTTACAAACAATTAAGTAAAATATTAATGAAATTAGAAAAACACTATAGAGATATGCAAGATATAGAGTTTACAGTAGAAAATAAGAAATTATGGATATTACAAACCAGATCAGGAAAAAGAACAGCAAAATCTGCAGTTAAAATTGCAGTAGAAATGGTTAAGGAAAAATTAATTTCAAAAAAAGAAGCAATTTTAAGTATTGAACCTCATTCATTGGATGCGTTGCTTCATCCAACTTTAGACGAAAAAACTAATATAAATGTAGTTGCAAAAGGATTGCCCGCTTCACCTGGAGCGGCAAGTGGAAAAGTTGTTTTTAGTTCAGATGAAGCCGAGCGATTAAATGAGGTGAAGCAAAATACAATATTAGTTAGAGTTGAAACTTCTCCAGAAGATATTCACGGCATGCATGCTGCGAAAGGAATTTTGACTTCAAGAGGAGGAATGACAAGCCATGCTGCTGTAGTTGCAAGAGGAATGGGTCGACCATGTGTCTCAGGATCAAGTGAGATAGAAATTGATTACGAAAATAAATTATTCAAAACAAAAGATCATGAAATTAATGAAGGAGATTTGATAACAATTGATGGTTCAACTGGCAGAATTATTTTAGGAGAAGTAAAAACTGTTAAGCCTGAAATTTCAGGAGATTTCTCAAAATTAATGAGCTGGGCAGATGGTTTTAAAAAATTAAAAGTAAGAACAAACTCTGAAACACCTCTAGACAGCAAAACAGCTAGAGAATTTGGAGCTGAAGGAATAGGTCTTTGTAGAACAGAACATATGTTTTTTGATGAAGAAAGAATTTTATCAGTTAGAGAAATGATACTCTCTAAATCAAAAGAAGATAGAACTAAAGCTTTGGATAAATTATTACCACATCAAAAAAAAGATTTTATCGAAATTTTTAAAATTATGAAAGGACTACCAGTTACAGTAAGGTTATTGGACCCACCTTTGCATGAATTTTTACCAAAAAGTGAAAATGAGATAGAAGATGTATCAAAATCGTTAAATCTTCCAATAAATGAGGTTAAAACAAGAATAAGTGAATTGCATGAACAAAATCCAATGCTTGGACACAGAGGTTGCAGGTTAGGCATTTCTTTTCCTGAAATTTATGAAATGCAATGTAGAGCTATATTCGAAGCATTAGCAGAATGTAAGAATAAAAAGATTAAATCAATTGTTCCTGAAATAATGATTCCACTTGTATCAACTGAAGCTGAAATAATAATAATGAAAGAACTAGTAATTAGAGTTGCAAGACAAGTGCAAAATGAAAATAAAATTAAGATCGAATTTTTAGTTGGTACAATGATTGAACTTCCAAGAGCTGCAATTAAAGCAAAAGATATAGCAAAACATGCTGAATTTTTTAGTTTTGGAACTAACGACCTAACCCAAACTACATTTGGCATAAGTAGAGATGACAGTGGAAAATTCTTAAATGACTATATTGAAAATAAAATTTTCAATATTGATCCGTTTGTTTCAATAGATGATGGGGTGGGTGATTTAATTGAAATGGCAACCACAAGAGGAAGAAAGCAAAATAAAAAAATTAAGCTAGGAATATGTGGAGAACATGGTGGTGATCCAAAAAGTATAGAGTTTTGTTCCAAAGTTGGACTGGATTATGTTTCCTGCTCACCCTACAGAGTTCCTGTTGCCAGATTAGCTGCAGCACAAGCTCAATTAAAAAAAGATTAATCAATCTAGATTTCTAATTTTAAATCTACAGCATTTAAACTGTGAGTAATGCTTCCAATAGATATTCTGTCTACACCAGTAGCAGCAATTTTTTTTACATTTTTTAAAGTAACACCCCCAGAAGCTTCAGTTTCATAAAGATTTTTTACTAATTTAACACCAGTTTTAAGAATCTTTGGTTTCATATTATCAAACAACACTCTATCAAATTTTAATCCTTTAATTTTTTTTAGTTGATTTAGATTATCTATCTCAACAGTTATTTTTCTTCCTTTTTTTTGTCTAATTGCTTTTATAATTATTTCCTCAAAATTCTTTGTAGTCCCTATATGATTATCTTTAATTAAAAATTCATCACTTAAATTGAACCTGTGATTTGTTCCACCACCAAGTTTTACCGCGTATTTTTGAATTACTCTAAGATTTGGAATAGTTTTTCTTGTGCAACATATTTTGGTTTTTTTACTAACTTTTTTTACGAACTGATTGGTTTTTGTGGCAATACCAGAAATATGTGAAATAAAATTCAAAGCAACTCTTTCACCGATTAGTATATTTTTAATATTTCCTTCAATTGTTGCTATCACATCACCTTTTTTTACTAAAGAGCCTTCTTTTTTCTTAACAAGAAATTTTATTTTTTTATCTATAAGTTTAAATGTTTGTTTGGCAAATTCTATACCGCCGATCACACCACTTTGATTACTTATTAATTTTACTTTTTTTGTATTACTTTTTAATAGGTTAGAAGTAATATCTCCAGAAGGATACAGATCTTCATTTAAAGCTAATTTACATATGTTTCGTATAAAATTTTTGCTTAATTGAATTTTAGACACAGATTTTATCTGCCTATTTCAGCCATTCTTTCTACAGATTTTCTAGCTTTCTCTATAGTTTCACTATCAATTATTAATTCATTAGTCTCATTCTCTAAACAATCCAATATTTTTGGCAGAGTGATTTTTTTCATATGTGGACATAAATTACACGGACGAATAAATTCAACATTTGGATTATCAATTTGAACATTATCACTCATAGAACATTCGGTAACCATCATTATTTTTTCTGGTTGATTGTCTTTTACATATTTTATCATGCCACCAGTTGATCCTGCAAAATCACTAGCCTGAATCACATCAGGAGGACACTCTGGGTGGGCAATAATTTTAATACCTGGATTATTTTTTCTAATTTCGTTTATTTCTTCATCATTAAATTGTTCATGAACTTCACAAGTACCTTTCCATGAAATAATTTCTACATCTGTTTGAGAAGCAACATATTTTGCTAAAAATTCATCTGGCAAAAATATAACTTTTTTCACTTCCAATGATTTTACAATTTTAACAGCATTAGCCGATGTACAACAAACGTCCGTTTCTGCTTTTACATCTGCAGATGTATTAACGTATGAAACAACGGGAACTCCAGGATATTTTTTTTTTAAATTTTTTACATCTTCTCCTGTAATCGAAGATGATAATGAGCATCCTGCACTCATATCAGGAAGGAGAACTTTTTTTTCTGGACTCATTAATTTTGCGGTTTCAGCCATAAAATGTACTCCGCACATAACAATAATATCTGCTCTGGTTTTAGCGGCTTCGACTGCTAAAGAGAGAGAGTCTGCTGAAAAATCCGAAATTCCATGATATATTTCTGGAGTTTGATAATTGTGAGCAAGAATTACTGCATTCTTTTCTTTTTTTAATTTATTAATTTTATAAATGTATGGAGCATGAACCGACCATTCTATTTCTGGAATGGTTTTTGATATTTTCTGATAAATTAAATTAGTAGCTTTTTTTACTTCTGTATTAAATTCCATATCCAAAACTTATCAACTTGAAATAGGATTGTCATTCATTTAATCTTACGCATAAATTGCGGCCATGCTGAAATTGGTAGACAGGCACGGTTGAGGGCCGTGTGGGCCTAGCCCATGAGAGTTCGATTCTCTCTGGCCGCACCATACTATTAAAATAATTTTGAAAAAAAATAAATTGAACAATTAAATGATAAAGGGGCGTTCTGTTGCCAGGTGCCGTGAACCGAGTAACGCCAAACAGCTATAACACAAGCAAAAGGATAGCATAGGTCAATATCCTGAACAAGGATTATTCCGTCTGTGCTCCGTCTTTTTGACCCCTGAAATCGAGTCTGACAAAGAAAAGATACATGAGTCAATCTGCCTCAAGTTTTAAGAGGGGCACCCATACCCCCGAAACTGAGATTAGGTTCTTTATATGGAGTTATAGATTGATTGATGGATAAGCTTAAAGGTACTTAAAACATTTTGAAAAAAATTAAAAAAATTATTTTTCCTGTATCCTGTCTCTGGTTTTAAAAAGGGTTGTATAAAATCCTATATATCCTTTTTTAA
>CAJXDV010000013.1 GCA_913052435.1 uncultured Pelagibacteraceae bacterium | reverse complement strand
CAAAATCTCTAATAATAACTTTTGAAGCTTTTTCACAAGCTTTAATCATAATATTTAAATTTGGTGATATTGAATTCATTGCAATAAAAATTTAAATTTTTTTAACATACTCAATGGTTCTAGTGTCAACAATAATCTTATCTCCATTTTCAATAAATGGAGGAACTTGAATATTAATTCCATTATCTAAAACTGCAGGTTTATATGAAGAAGATACAGTTTGCCCTTTTATGGTAGCATCTGTAGTTTCAATTTTGCAAGTGACTTGATTTGGCAATTCAACAGCCAAAGGTTTTTCGTTATAAAAACTTATATCAACTTCTAAGTTCTCAGTTAACATTTTTCCTTTCTCTCCAACTATATTTTTTTTAATATTTATTTGATCGAATGTTAGAGAGTTTATGAAATAGTAATCAGTTTCATCATTATATGAATAATTAAATTTTGACTCTTCTAATGAAGCCTTTTCAACAGATTCACTAGATCTAAACCTTTCATTTAGTTTTGTATTTTTATTTAAACTTTTCATTTCAACCTGTGCAAATGCTCCACCTTTACCAGGTTTTACATGTTGAGTTTTTAATACTTGCCAAAGATCATCTTTATATTCTAATAACATTCCAACTCGTATATCGCTTGCGTGTATTTTCATTTTAATTTTTTAATAGCCTCTAAGGGTTTATATTTTTTGTTATTCCAAATGTAGCCTGAGATAGCCAAAAACTTAGCTTTATTCAATAAAAGTTTTTTATAATTATTTGAATTTATTCCTCCTATTGCAACTATGGGAATACTTGTTATTTTTTTAGCCAAATGTAGAATTTTAATATCTGCTCTATATTTAGTTTTTTTTGTTTTAGATTGATAAAAGGAACCAAAAGCTAAATAGTCAGCCTTATTAATAATGCCTATCTTTGCTAGTTTTATAGAATTGTGACAAGTAATTCCTAATATTTTATTTTTTAAAATTTTTCTTGCCTTTTTTAGATCAAAATCATTTTGACCAATATGACAGCCATCCGCATTTATTTTGATTGCTAGATATGGGTCATCGTTAATTATAAACTTTACTTTATATTTTTTTGTTAATTTTTTTATTTTTTTTGAAATTTTTATTATATTTTGTTTATTTTCTTTTTTAACTCTAAGTTGAAAAAAACATACTTTTTTAGTTTTAAAAAGTTTTTCAAGATTTTTATAAAAATCCGAAGATAAAATTTTTTTTGGAGAAATTAAATAGATGAACTTTTTAGTTTTTCTCAAGTTCTTTTTTCCATTCTCCTTTGGCAGCCAGAGTTGTCATATTGGCTCTATGATTAAATACTTTTTGAGTTCCTTCGATATCATCTAGATTCTTAGACCAATATTTTAAAGCGCTTTGTTGAAGTGCCCTTCCATAAGAATAAGTCATTTTGAAACTAGAATTATTTTTTATATTAATCATATTTAAATTTTCTGTTGCTTCAATCTCAGACTGGCCACCTGATAAAAAAGCAATTCCTGCGACCTCATTTGGAACGTTCTCAATTAAACATTTTAAAGTTAATTCTGCAATTTTTTCAGAATTAATTTTTTCTTCTGAAGTTGTTCCTGGAAGTATCATATTAGGTTTTAAAATTACGCCTTTAAGATCAACTTTTTGTATAATCAATTCCTCGAAACATTTTTTAATTACTTCAGATGTTTTGTCTAAACAAGTTTTTGAATTATGCGATCCATCCATAAGAACTTCTGGTTCGACAATTGGAACCATGCCAGCCTCTTGAACTAAAGATGCATATCTAGCTAATGCATGAGAATTTGTAGAAATTGCAACTTTGCTAGGGTAAGATTCTGAAATATTATAAACCCCTCTCCATTTTGCAAATCTTGCTCCTAATTTATAATACTCTTTTAATCTTTCTCTTAAGCCATCCAAACCTTCTGTAATCTTTTCTTCCTTTGAACTTGATAAAGTTTTTGCACCTGTGTCAACTTTTATTCCTGGTATTGCTCCGGTTTCCAAAATTAATGAAGGTATTGAATTAGATCCAACAGATTGTTTGATTGTTTCATCAAATAAAATTACTCCACCTATACATGATTTCATACTTTCGGATGTAAAAAGGGTATTTCTAAATTTTAATCTATTTTCAGGTGTTGAAGAAACGTTAACGCTATCTAATCTTTTAGTCATAGTGCCATTGCTTTCATCAGCGGCAAGTATTCCCTTTCCCGATGAAACAATTTTTAATACTATTGAATTTAATTCCGACATTTAATTTAGCGCTCTTATACCAGGTAAATCTTTTCCTTCAAGATATTCCAAAAAAGCTCCACCAGCAGTTGAAACAAACGTAAAAGAATTTAATTTATTAAATTTGTTTATTGCCGCAACAGTTTCTCCTCCTCCTGCAACAGAAAAAATATTATCATTTTTTGTTTTTTGTTCAATTATTTCTAAGATTTGTTTAGTACCATTTTGAAAGTTTGAATTTTCAAAATATCCAGCTGGGCCGTTCCAAAGCACAGTGTTTGTATCATTAATTATTTTTTTTATGGAAGCAATTGTTTTTGGTCCTATATCTAATATAATATCATCTTTATTGATTTCCTTTATATCTTTATTTTTTCCACTGCCCTCCAAGTTTTTTGAAACTACAACGTCTAACGGACATGTAATTTTGCAATTGTATTTATTTGAATTTTCTAAAATTTCTTTAATTAAAGATTCGCAATCATTTTCGCATATAGACTTTCCTATTATTGAACCGGTATGTTTAAGCATAGTATTAGCCATACCTCCTACAATGATTATATTATTAAATTTTTTTATTAAATTATTTATAATTTTAATTTTTGTTGAAATTTTAGAACCTCCGATAATAAGTGTAACTGGCTTTTTTATCTCAGAAGTTATTTTTTTTAATGCGTTAATTTCTTCAGTAATTTGTAAACCATAATATGAAGGAATGTATTTTGTAATACCCTCAACAGAAGCATGAGATCTGTGAGAAACAGAAAAAGCATCATTAACGTATAAATCACCTAAATTTGATATTTTTTTTGCAAATTCTTTATCATTTAACTCTTCTCCTTCATTAAATCGTATGTTTTCCAGCATCATTATAGAACCATTTGTAATTTTGTTTACTTCAGAAATGGTATTTTCATTTATTAATTTATTATTAAACAAAATTTCTTTATTTAATAAAGAAGCTAATTTTTTTGAAATAGGCTCCAAGGACATTTCTCTAATCACCTTTCCTTTTGGTCTTCCAATATGAGATAATATTATTATTTTTGCTTCTTTTTCTATTAACAGCTTTATCGTTGGTATTATTTTTTCTATTCTAGAAGTTTCGGTTATAGTTCCATCTTTAATTGGAACATTCAAATCTACTCTAAGCAAAACTTTTTTATCTTTTAGCTTTAAATTATGATCTGAAATTTTGTTCATAAAAAATTAAATTTTATGAATATATTCTGCTAAATCACACATTCTTGATGCGAATCCCCATTCGTTATCATACCAAGCAGAAACTTTACCCATATTATCTCCAACTACATTAGTTAAGGATAAATCTACAATTGCAGAATTGGGGTTGTGGTTGAAGTCAATCGAAACAAGCTTTTCTTCTGTTGCTTCAAGTACATTTTTTAATTCTTTTTTTGAAGCTTTTTTAAAAGAGTCGTTAATTTTTTTTACAGTCAATTTTTTTTTTGAATTAAACACCAAATCTACCAATGAAACATTGGGAGTAGGCACTCTCATTGCCAGACCTTCTAGTTTGCCTTTTAGCTCTGGTATAATTTCGCCAATAGCTTTTGAAGCTCCAGTTGAAGTTGGTATAATAGATTGACCGGCAGATCTAGCCCGTCTTAAATCTTTATGAGAATTATCTAATAATCTTTGATCAGTTGTATATGAATGAATTGTTGTCATAAAACCTTTTTGTATTTTAAATTCTTTATTCAAAACATAGGCAACTGGAGCAAGACAATTAGTTGTACACGAGGCTGTAGAAATAATTAAATCATTTTCATTTACACTTTTATGATTTACTCCGTAAACTATAGTTTTATCTGCATTTTTACACGGAGCTGAAACAATTACTTTTTTTGAGCCATTTTTTATGTGCTCGATTAGCTTTTCTTTTGAATTAAATTTTCCGGTACATTCAAAAACATAATCAACTCCATGTTTTTTCCAATTAATATCTTCAATATTTGTTTTTTGAGAAAATGAGATTTTATTTTTATTAATAATTAAATAATTTTTATTAAAAGATATATTTGCATTAAACCTTCCATGAATTGAGTCGTATTTTAATAATGAAGAGCTAATTTCTGAATTAGTGCGATTATTTATATGCTTAATTATTATATTTTTATTTTTACTTTCAACAATAGCTCGAACCACCATTCTACCAATTCTACCCATTCCATTAATTCCAATTTTTATTGCCATGTTTATTTTTTTATTAGTTTCATAGTTTTTTTAGAAATATTTTCAGTTGTTAATTCAAAATATTTAAAAATTTCCTTATAAGGTGCGCTTTTACCAAATTCATCAATACCGAATGCCAAACCGTTTACCCCAACATATTTTTTCCAACAGTCAGTTGAACCTGCTTCTATAGATATCTTAAATTTTGTTTCACCAAGAATTTTTTGTTTAAATGCTTTTGATTGTTTTTCAAATAATTCTTGGCATGGCATAGATATAACTTTAGAATATATTTTGTATTTGGCCAATTTATGGCTGGTCTCAATAGCCATGTTAACTTCAGAGCCACTTGCCAGTATAGTTAAGCTAATTTTTTTGTTTGTTCTTAAGATTTCATAAGCTCCAAAAGAACATTTATTAATATTTGAGTATTTTTTTCTAACTGGATTAAGATTTTGTCTAGTCAAAGACAAAACGCATGGAGTATTTGTACTTTTTAATGCTAGCTCCCAACATTCAATGGTTTCCATTCTATCTGCTGGTCTAAAAACATTTAGATTAGGTATAGCTCTCAAACCAGACAATTGTTCTATTGGTTGATGAGTTGGTCCATCTTCACCCAGTCCAATTGAGTCATGTGTCATTACGTAAATAACTCTTAGTTTCATTATTGCAGATAATCTAATTGAAGATTTGCAATAATCTGAAAATATTAAGAAAGTTCCTCCATAAGGAATAAAACTACTATGTAATGCCAGACCATTCATAATGCCGCACATTGCATGTTCTCTTACACCATAGTGAATATAATTTCCCGCAAAGTTACCAGGCTCTATTATTTTATGATATTTAGTTTTAGTATTATTTGAGCCGGCTAAATCAGCAGATCCTCCTATTAAAGTATTACTATCTTTAATAAGTGAGCCCAATGTTAATTCTGAAGATTTTCTGCTAGCTAAACTTTTGATTTCATTAGCAGCATTCTTCTTTTCAATTTTAATAAACTTGGAAAAATTATTTTTTAATAATTTATTTATTTTAATTTTTTTCTTTTGATAAACTTTATTCCATTTTGCTTCAAGTTTTGCGCCCTTATTACCAATTTTTTTCCATTCATTTAAAATATTATTTGGAATCTCAAAAGGTTTGTATTTCCAGTTTAATTCTTTTCTTACTAGTTTAATTTCATCTGTTCCAAGAGGGTTTCCGTGCGAAGAAGCTTTTCCAGATTTATTAGGGGAACCATATCCAATTTTTGTTTTACATGAAATTACAGTCGGTTTTTTTGAATGTTGAGATTTTTTTAATGCTCTAAAAATTTCTTTTTCATTGTGACCATTTACAAGGAAGTAATTCCATCCATAACTCTCAAATCTTTTTTTAAAATTATCCGAAACTGCTAATTTAGTTGGACCATCAATTGATATAGAATTATTATCAAACAACATAACTAAATTTTTAAGTTTTAAATGTCCAGCCAAACTCATAGCTTCATGACTTATACCTTCCATTAAACATCCATCTCCAGACAAAACATATGTTTTGTGATTAATAATATTTTTTCCCAGTTTCTTTTTTAAAATTTCTTCCGCAATAGCAAATCCAACTGCATTTGATATTCCTTGGCCCAGCGGACCAGTAGTTGTTTCAATTCCAGTGTTAGGACGATGCTCTGGATGACCAGCGCATATAGAATTTAATTGTCTAAAATTCTTAATATTTTTTAAAGATATACTTTTATAGCCCGTTAGATATAGCAGAGAATATAAAAGCATTGAACCATGACCTGCTGATAAAACAAATCTATCTCTATTCAACCAACTTGGATTTTTAGGATTAAATCTTAGAAAATATTTAAATAAAATAGTTACAACATCAGCCATTCCCATTGGCATTCCAGGATGACCAGAATTAGCCTTTTGCACCGCATCCATTGACAGAACACGTATTGCGTTAGATAAAATTTTATTGTTTTTATTCAAAAAGTTATCCTTTGTAGACTTAGGTGATTCAATTTAATAATATAGATATATATATGAAAACAATTCACGAAAAAGAAAAAAAACTTGATCAAGTTTTAAATGAATTAAAAAATTTGGAAACTTTAAAGATCAGTCAAGTAGCAGAGCTAGATATTTTGGAAAAGCAAAAAAATCAATTAGAAATTGAAAAAGCAGAATTGCAAACTAGATATAACTCTATAGAGGAAGAAAACGAAAAACTTAAACAAAATTTGGAGAAATTTAAACAGAAAGAAATTGATGAGCAAAGAAAAGAGGCTGAATTTTCAGAAAAAATTGATGAATTAAACCAGGAAACCGATAGCTTGATGGATGAAATAGAAAAATGGCAAATGTAAATATTAAATTTAATGGGAAAGAGTTTTTGTTATCTTGTGAAGATGGACAAGAAGAGCATTTAGAAGAGTTATCATTACATTTGAATAATAGATTCGATAATTTAAAAAAATCTTTAGGAAATATCGGAGAAAATAAACTTTTATTAATTGCTTCCATATCAGTTATGGATGAATATTTTGAAACAAGAAAAAAAATTGAGGAACAAAAAAATCAAATAAATAAAATTACAGACAAATTTAAGGAACTCAGATCTTTAGTTTATGGATATAAAGATGACAAAGAAAAAGAGATTTCAAATCTTAGTGAAGATCAGTTAAAGCTAAAAAATGAACTTGAAACTCACAGGATAAGTTATGAGACTTTAGTTGATAAAGCTACTTTAGAGATTGAAAATTTTATCAAAAAACATGACACAGATACAAATGTACAATAAATAAAAAAATAGTGTCTAAGCAAATTGTAAGAAAAAAAATTTTACTCTATAGAAAAATCAATTTTAAACTCATAAGTGTTAAATATTCATTGTTAAAAGAAATATTGAAAAAATTTAATTTTTCAAAAAAAAAAAAAATTGGAGCATACTATCCAATTAATTATGAAATTGAATGTTTTGAAATTTTAAAAAAATTAGAACAAATTGGATACAAAATTTCTTTACCAGTTACAAAAAGAAAGAATGAAATGGATTTCTTCGAATGGTCATTCGATGATCCTCTTCATGTAGGTAAAATGGGCATTCCCGAACCTCATCAAATTAAAAAAGTTTATCCTGATGTTATACTTGTTCCTTTAGTTGCTTACGATAAGTATAATTATAGACTTGGATACGGCGGAGGTTATTATGATAGATATATTCAGAAAATATCCAAAAGAAAAAAAATATTAACTATAGGCTTGGCTTTTTCTTTTCAAAAAGTGAATAAATTACCTATAAATGATAATGATAAAAAACTAGATTTTATTTTGACAGAAAAATAATTCGAATAATGAAAATATTATTTTTAGGTGATATTGTTGGAAATTCAGGATGTCGAGCAATTAAAAATAATCTTCCCAATATAATTAAAGATAAAACTATAGATTTTGTTGTTGTTAACGGTGAAAATGCAGCAAAGGAAGGAGTGGGAATTACAGAAAATATCACAAATGAATTACTAAGTTCTGGTGTTGATGTTATTACAACAGGAAATCATGTATGGGATCAAAAAGAAGCATATGATTTTATATCCAAAGAAAAAAGATTGCTGAGACCATTTAATCTTTTAAATGATGCTCCAGGAAAAGGTTTTGAGATTTATAATTCAAGAAATGGATTTAGAGTTGGAGTATTAAACTTAATGGGCAATATTTTTATGAAAAAATGTGAAGACGTATTTAAAATAACTAATGATTTTTTAGAAAAAAATAAATTAAAAGATAAATATGATTTTTTAATTGTTGATTTTCATGGTGAGATAACAAGCGAAAAAATGGCAATGGGACATATCTTTGATGGCTATGCAACACTAGTAGTTGGTACACACACCCACGTTCCAACTAATGACGGAAGAGTATTAAATAAAGGCACTGCTTATTTAACGGACGCAGGAATGTGTGGTGACTATAATTCTGTAATTGGAATGAACACTCAAAACTCTTTAAACAGATTTTTTAAAAGAGATTCATCAAAACACTATCCTGCTGAAGGTGAAGCATCATTATGTGGTGTTATGGTAGAAGCCAATCCCAAGAATGGTTTGGCAAAAAAAATTAATAGCTTTATATTTGGTGGTGAACTAAAAAATATAAATTAAATTATGGCAGGACATTCGCATTGGGCAGGAATAAAGCATAAAAAAGGAAGAGCAGATAAACAAAGATCTACAATCTTTTCGAAGTTATCTAGGGAAATTACAGTTGCTGCAAAACTTGGTGATAAAAACCCTGATATGAATTCTAGACTTAGATCCGCTATTCAAGCGGCAAAATCAGCAAATATGCCTAAATACAATATAGACAGAGCTATTGAGAAATCCTCAGTTGCTGCAGATTCTAATTTCGAGAGCATAAGATATGAAGGATTTGGACCTTGCAAAACTGCAGTTATTGTTGAGACATTAACAGATAATAAAAATAGAACTGCTTCAAACATTAGAACTTTATTTCAAAAAAATGGAGGAGGACTTGGTACACAAGGCTCCGCATCCCATAATTTTCAACAAGTAGGAATAATAAAAATAGAAAGAAAAGTAATTAACGACGAAAAAATCTTTGAGCTTGCAATAGATTCGGGAGCTAATGAGTGCTATTCTATTGGCGAATACCACAAAATCCATACAAATATGAATGAAATATATGATGTTAAAAAAAAACTTGAAAAAAATATATCAAATTTTTTTTCTACAGAAATTGAATGGATCCCCATTAACCGAATCAATTTAAATGGAGAAGGAAAAGATAACATGATTAAATTCTTAGAAACGCTAGATGATAACGATGACGTTCAAAATATTTTTACAAATGCAAAATTTGAAAATTAAATGTTGATAATTGGAATAGACCCTGGAATAGCTGGTGCAATTTGTTTCTTTGAAAAAGGAAAAGTAAAAGATGTTATTGATATGCCAACAATGGCTGAAGGAAAAAAAAATAAAAGGCAAATTAATGGACGTCAAATATTTAATGAGATATCTTCTAGAATTGATAGTTATAGTTCGGAAAATATTAATGTTGTTGTAGAGCAAGTTTCGGCTATGCCTGGACAAGGTGTAACCAGTATGTTTAATTTTGGGCAATCCTTTGGGGTTATAAAAGGCATCTGTTCAGCTATGCAATTACCGATATTTTTTGTTCGTCCAGCAAAATGGAAAAAACACTTTGATTTAATTAATTCTCAAAAAGATGCAAGTAGAACCAGAGCTATTGAAATGTTTCCTAATATTTCATCGATTCTTTCTAAAAAAAAAGATGCAAATAAAGCAGATGCAATATTAATTGCTAGTTTTTATGAAAATACTATAGAAAAAAACAAATAGTTTGATTCTATAGTCAAATTCATGACACATTTTAGTGTGAAATCAACTAAATGGAAGCAGATATAACTTCACAAGCAGTTGGTCTTGCAAGTAATACCGATTTTTCAATAATAGGTTTATTTTTAAGAGCAGACATAATTGTAAAATCAGTAATAATAATACTAATAGCAAGTTCAGTTTATTCTTGGGCGATAATCTTTGACAAAATAATAATGTTTAGAAAAATTAATAAAAATGCTGAAGAATTTGAGGAAAAGTTTTGGAAGTCTAAATCTGCAGAAACATTTTATAACAGTTTACCAGCAACAATAGATGATCCAATGGCAAAACTTTTTAAAAGCTCAATGCAAACAGTAATGAAGTCTAGATCTAGATCTAATCTAAATGAAAGATTAACAGGTACACTTGAAGTTAACATTGAAAAACAAATGAGTGTTGTTGATAAAAATTATACCTTTTTGGCTTCTGTTGGTTCGACAGCACCATTTATTGGTTTATTCGGAACTGTTTGGGGTATTATGAATTCTTTTCAATCAATAGCTATCTCAAGAAACACTAGTCTTGCAATTGTTGCCCCTGGTATAGCCGAAGCATTATTTGCAACTGCACTTGGTTTGTTGGCTGCTATTCCTGCCGTAGTTGCATACAATAAGTTTAATAATGATTCAAAAAAATATTCTCAAAAATTAGAAAACTTCTCGAAAAGATTTATATCAATAATTTAGAATGGCATTCAAGTTAAGACATTCAAAAAAAGAACCTATTAGCGAAATAAATGTAACTCCATTTGTTGATGTGATGCTTGTCCTTTTAATTATTTTTATGGTAACTGCTCCGTTGCTAACCGTTGGAGTTCAAGTTGATTTGCCAGAAACTTCAGCGGATACATTGCCAGAAGAAACAGAGCCTTTAACAATAACTATTAATGCCAAGGGAGAAATATTTATTCAAGAAACAAAGGTTAAATACGAAAAAATAATTGCAAAAATTCTTGCTGTTTCAAATAATAGAACAAATACAAGAATTTACGTTAGAGGAGACAAAACAATAAATTATGGAAGAGTTCTTGAAATTATGGGTATGCTTTCAGGTTCAGGATTTACTAAAGTAGCACTAATTTCGGAACCTTATAAAGAAAGATAGTTGTGCACAAAAGTTTATTTATTTCCTCAGGTTTTCATTTAGGAATAATTTTATTAAGCATTTTAACACTGCCTTTTATTTCAAAACCAATTGATGTTCCTCCATTAATTTCAGTTGAACTTATACAAATTGCAGATTTTACAAATATTCCTTACGCACCTAAGGCAAAAAAAATAATTGAAAAAAATAAAAAAAAAAATGAAAAATTAGCGTCAGATCAAGCGCCACCAAAAAAAATCAAAAAAGAAGAAAATAAAGAGGTTAATTTAGATAAAAAAAATGAAATAATAAAAGAGTTAGCTGCCAAAAAAACTCCAACGCCTGAAAAAAAATTGAAAAAAGTAAAAAAAGAAAAATTAGAATCTATTGCCATGCCAGACAAAAAAAAGGAAAAAGTTCAGCTTGAAGAAGAAAAAAAACAAAAACCATCAAAAGAGATTAAAAAAGACAAAGATTTAAAAAAAATTACAACACTAAAAAAACCTAATATTAAAGATGTCAAAGTTAAACAAGTATCTGAATTTGAAAAAAAAGAGTTATTTGATCCAAATAATATTGCTGCATTAATTGACAAATCAATGGAAGATTTTGGCGAAACCAATAAAAAGAAAAATAAAATTAGTCAATCACAAGACTCTTCTATGGATAATTCGAAATTAACACTTAGTGAAGAAGATGCATTAAAAGCACAAATTTTTGGTTGTTGGAGCGTACCTTTGGGTTTACCATATAATGAAAATTTATTAGTTAGAATTAAATTAAAATTAAAACCGGATGGAACATTAATAAAAACAGAAATACTAGATCATGCAAGAATGAATATGCCAGGTCAGGGCTTTTTCAAAGTTCTTGCGGAAAGTGCTCTTAGAGCTGTCCAATTATGTCAACCATTAAGAGTTCCAACGAGTGGTTACGAAAGATGGAAGGATCTACAGCTTAATTTTGACGCAAGAGAGATGTTGGGAGGATAATGGATAAATTAAAATTATTAACTATAATATGTTTATTATTTTTATTAAAAACAACTAATTCATACTCTCTAATTGAAGTTGATATTACAAGAGGAAATTTAAATCCTTTACCAGTAGCAGTTTCACCACTTTTTCAGGATAATAAATCAAAAAATGAGTTTCAAAGAGAATTAAACTTGGATGATCTAGGCTCAGAGATTTCCAAAGTTGTTGAAAATAATTTAAAACAGTCAGGATTATTTAACCCGTTAAGCAAGGATGCTTTTTTACAAAAACCAGATATAGCTCATCTTAAGCCTAGATTTGAGGACTGGGCTTTAATTAAAGCTCAAGCATTGATTACTGGAAAAGTATCAATAGATAATGGAAAGTTAAAAGTGGAATTTAGACTTTGGGATGTTTTAGCAGGTAGAGAAATGTTGGCTTTGGCTTTTACAACAGTTCCAAATAATTGGAGAAGGGTTGGACATATTATTACAGATAAAGTTTATGAAAGATTAACTGGTGAAAAAGGTTATTTTGATACAAGAATTATTTATGTATCAGAGGAAGGTCTAAAAACACAAAGAGTAAAAAAACTTGCGATAATGGATCAAGATGGATTTAACACAAAATATTTAACTTTAGGAAATGAACTAGTATTGACTCCAAGATTTAATCCAACAAATCAAATGGTTACTTATCTATCTTATTTTAGAAATTTACCTAGAGTTTATTTGTTAGATATTGAAACCGGAATTCAAGAAGTTGTAGGTGACTTTCCTGGAATGACATTTGCTCCCAGATTCTCACCGGATGGAAAAAAAATAATTATGAGTTTTGCAAAAGATGGTAAATCGGATATTTATGTAATGGATTTGGAAAATAGGATTGTTGAACAAATTACAAATCATCCATCAATTGATACTTCTCCTTCTTATTCTCCAGATGGAAAATATATAACATTTAACTCTGATAGAAGTGGCTATCAACAAATTTATGTTATGAAAAGCGATGGAAGCAATGTTAAGAGAATTTCTTTTGGCAATGGTCTCTACGGTACTCCAGTTTGGTCTCCTAGAGGAGATTTAATTGCCTTTACAAAGCTACACAAAGGAAAATTTTTTATAGGAGTAATGAGAACTGATGGTAAAGGTGAAAGACTTTTAACAGAAAATTTTTATCAAGAAGCTCCATCATGGTCACCAAATGGAAGGGTGCTAATTTTTTATAGGGAAACAAAAACCAATGAAAAAGGTGAAGGTTTTAGTGCAAAATTATGGTCTATTGATTTAACAGGATACAACGAGAGGTTGGTTGAAACTCAAACAGACGCATCCGACCCATCTTGGTCATCTTTATTAAGCAATTAGTCAATTTTTCATGTATTACTTGTAAATTAAGTTGATTTTTGTGCTTGAAACATCTATTTAGTTGTGAAAAAGTTCTAAAAAAATACTAAGGAGCATTAATGAGTCTAAGCAAAATTTTAAAAAACACTTTTCTGGTAGTTATTTTCGGTTTGGTTGTAACTGCTTGTACAACTACAATTAAAAAAACAGCCGTTGGTAAATATTCTAAAATTGAATCTGAATCTGAAGTACAAATGCAAGGCGATGTTTACATTGGAACAGATACAGTTGGAGAATTATCAAAAGGTGTTCCAGATAGAGTTTTCTTTGCAACAAATGAGTCTATCTTAACAACTATATCAAGAGACACATTAAGAAAACAAGCAACATGGTTAAGAGAAAATTCAAATGTAAATGTTGTTGTAGAAGGTCATGCAGATGAAAGAGGAACAAGAGAATATAATTTAGCTTTAGGAGAGAGAAGAGCTAATGCTGCTAAAGACTATTTGATGACTTATGGAGTTTCAGCAGATAGAATTTCAGTAATTAGCTATGGAAAAGAAAGACCGGTTGACTCTGGTTCAAATCCTTTATCTTGGTCTAAAAACAGAAGATCAGTTACAGTAAAAGCTAATTAAACTATTAAAATTTATTAGACCCTGTTTTAAATAAAAATGAAGCAGGGTCTTTTTTTTGCCATTATTATAATTAGTAATAATTTAATGCTTCAACATCTAAAGAAAATTTTATTTATTTTTTTTATTTTGCCACTGTCAATTATTCCTAATTCTAATGCTGAAACTTTAGATATTAAAGAAATTTTAATATTAATCCAAAAAGATTTAAGGACTTTAGAAAGAGCGGTTTACTCCGAGTCATTCTCCACATCTTCAAAAAGTTCATCAACTCAAGATTCTTTAAGTCAAGACACCGAAGAAGTTTTAACAAGACATTTATTAAAACTTTCTGAGATTGAAAAACAATTTCAAAATTTAACAAACAAATATGAAGAAATAAATTTTAAACTAGACAAATTATCCTCAAGAATATCAAAAATTCAAGCAGATAACCAATTACGTTTTCAACAGCTAGAGAACAATTCAACTATCAAAAGTAGCGAAAATAAATCTTTAACAGCAATACCCAAATCTTCTGAAATAAATGAAAAAAAAGTCTTACCAGGATCTTCACAACCACAATTGCTTGGATCTATATCATATAAAGATATGACTGATGATAGTGAAACTCAATCCCTACAATCAGTAGAGACAACTAAAACTGTATCTACAGAAATCTTTCAATCTGAGGAAAAAATATTACCAGAAGGAACTCCAAACGAACAATATGAGTTTGCCACAAGTTTTTTGAAAGTTGGAGATTATAATATGGCAGAAAGAGCATTCAGGGAGTTTGTTGATACTAATCCTGACAATAAATTGTCTGGAAATGCCCAATATTGGTATGCTGAAACATTTAGAATAAGACAATTATATACAGACGCGGCTTCTGCATATTTGGAAGGTTATCAAAAATATCCAAAAGGTGAAAAGGCACCTATAAATTTATTAAAACTTGGAGTATCATTGGTACAGATGGGAGAAAAAGATCAAGGCTGTTTAATGATTGTAGGTGTTAAGAAGCAGTATCCAAATGCAACTCAATCAGTGCTCCAAAAAGCAATATATGAAGAAAAGAAATTTGAGTGCAAAAAAGAGAATTCATAATTTTTTTTTAAA
>CAJXDV010000012.1 GCA_913052435.1 uncultured Pelagibacteraceae bacterium | reverse complement strand
GGTGATGTTAACTCAGGTGCATTTACACCACAACAAGCTATGGACCGTCTTGCAGGAGAGATGGATTTAGTTATGTCACGTATGGAAGCTGCAGATAAAGCCAATAATACGTACGGTGGATGTGGACCAAGATTGAATCCTGAAGAAGGAGACAAGTGGTTAAAAGCTAAAGGTTCGCCAAAAGCTAAGCGTGAAGAAAAACCTCAAGGAAAAACAGTTCCATACGAAAAAGCTTGGAATTAAGTACTTAGGTTAAATAAAAATCAATAAAAGAGGGGCAGTATAGCTGCCCCTCTTTTGTTTAAAAAATTCATAAAATTATGAGTCTAGAGTTAAAAAATATTGAAAAAAAAATTGGTTTAGAGACACATATACATCCAACAAATTTAAAATTAGAAAAAAATACTATAAATATTTTACTTGGTTCAACACTGGCTGGCAAAACAACATTAATGCAAATTATGGCCGGTTTAGATAAACCTACCTCAGGAGAGATATGGTTTAACGATGAAAATGTAACTGGAATTAAAGTTCAGAAACGCAATGTTTCTATGGTTTACCAACAGTTTATTAATTATCCAAATTTTACGGTTTACGACAATATAGCTTCGCCATTGAAAATTATTGGAATCAAAAATGATGAAATAAAAGAGCGAGTTGCAAAAGTAGCTGAATTATTAAAACTATCAGGAATGCTAAACAAGAAGCCCAATGAATTATCCGGTGGCCAGCAACAACGTACAGCTTTAGCAAGAGCTTTAGTTAAAGATTCAAACTTAATATTATTAGATGAACCACTAGCAAATTTAGATTTTAAATTGCGTGAAGAACTAAGAGAAGAACTACCAAGACTTTTTGAAAATAGAGAATGTATAGTTGTTTATGCTACCACGGAGCCTTCCGATGCATTGTTGATCGGTGGTAATACAGCAACTTTGATGGAAGGTAAAATTATACAATATGGAAAAACTATTGAGGTTTATAATAAACCTCAAAACTTGATCTCAGCTAGAGTATTTAGCGATCCTCCAATTAACATTTCAGATATTAAAAAAAATGGCAATACATTTTCACTATTAAAAGAAGATGTAAAATGGGAAACGTCAAATGTTAATTTAAAAGATGGAAATTATAAGGTAGGCATTAGACCTCACAATATTACTACCTACAAGGAAGGAAAAAACTCTATTGAAATAAAAGGAAAAATTTTAATATCTGAGCTCAGTGGTTCAGAAAGTTTAATTCATTTTACTAATACTGATTCTAAATGGGTTTCATTATCTAATGGAACTCATCAATTAAATGTTGGTCAAGAAGTTAAGCTATATATGAATGTAGATGAATTTATATATTTCGATCAAAATAACAATTTGGTGAGTCATGTCTAAAATAACATTAAAAAATTTAAGTCATAGTTATTTAGAGAAACAAAACTCAAATGTTGATTGGGCATTAAGAAATATTAATATAGATTGGAGAGATGGAGGAGCGTACGCATTACTTGGTCCATCAGGCTGTGGCAAAACTACTTTACTAAATATAGTTTCTGGTCTCTTAAATCCAACAAAAGGAAAAGTTTTATTTGATAACGAAGATATAACGTTAAAAACTCCTGTAGAAAGAAATATTGCCCAGATTTTTCAGTTTCCAGTTATTTATGACACAATGACAGTTTACGACAATCTAGCATTTCCTTTAAAAAATCGCGGTATGCAAGAGAATGAAATAGATGCAAGAGTAAAAGAAATAGCAGAAATGTTAGAGCTTACAAAAATCCTTAATAATAGAGCTTCTGGTTTAACAGCAGATGGTAAACAAAAAATTTCTTTAGGAAGAGGTTTGGCTAGGTCAGATGTAAATGTGATTATGTTTGATGAACCTCTAACAGTTATTGATCCTCATTTAAAATGGGTGCTTCGTTCAAAGTTAAAAGAACTTCATCAAAAAATTAATAGAACTATGATTTATGTTACTCATGACCAAACTGAAGCATTAACTTTTGCAGATCAAGTTGTGGTAATGCATGAAGGAGAAATTGTTCAGACAGGTACTCCAGTTGAACTATTTGAAAAACCTAAGCATACTTTTGTAGGTTACTTTATAGGTTCACCAGGAATGAATATATTATCTTGCGAAATTCAAAACGGAATAGCAGCAGTTGATGGAGTTAAAATATCTACTAGTAGCACAATTAAACAAAAATCAAACTTTTCTAAAATCGAAATAGGAATTAGACCAGAATTTGTTTCTTTCAGCAAAGAAGGAATACCTGTTAAAATTATAAAAGTTAGCAATACAGGAAGACATAAAATTATTGATACAGAATGTAAAAACGGAAAGATAAAAGTTCTTTCTCGTTCTTCTAAAGAAATACCTAGTGGTAGTGCATTTTTATCTTTTGATAAAAAATACACTTATGCATATGGAGATAGCAGGATAATTGAATAATGAATAAAACTATAAATCAAAGAGCTTGGTTGTTTGTCATACCAGTTTTTATTTTGGTAGCTTTTAATGCAGTAGTACCTTTAATGACGGTTGTTAATTATGCTTTTCAAGAAACTTTTGCAAATAATGTTTTTACCTGGGAAGGCACACGTTGGTTTAAACAAATACTTAGATCGGATCGGTTTCACGCGGCTCTTGGAAGACAATTTATGTTTACTGGAGTAATTCTTTTAATACAAATTCCATTAGGTATAGCTATTGCTTTATCTATGCCCAAAAAAGGAATAGGTGTACCAATTTGCTTAGTTTTAATGTCCATGCCTTTATTAATTCCATGGAATGTAGTTGGTGCAATGTGGAACATATTTGCATTACCTGAAATTGGTTTTTTAGGTCATTCTCTTAATGATCTTGGATTTGACTATAATTTTACTCAACAGATTGGAGATGCGTGGTTTACAACAATTTTAATGGATGTTTGGCATTGGACTTCTCTAGTTGTTTTACTTTCTTATGCAGGACTTCAATCAATTCAACCCGCTTACTATCAAGCAGCAGAAATTGATGGAGCAAGCAAGTGGGCTATATTTAGGTATATTGAACTACCAAAAATGAAGAAGGTATTAACTATTGCAATTCTATTAAGATTTATGGATAGCTTTATGATTTATACTGAACCTTTTGTTTTAACTGGAGGTGGCCCCGGAAATGCAACAGCTTTTCTTTCAATTGATTTAGTAAAAATGGCACTAGGTCAATTCGATTTAGGACCCGCAGCAGCAATGTCACTGATATATTTTTTTATAGTTCTTTTAGTTTGTTGGGTTTTTTATAATTTAATGATGAGAAATGAGGAACAAAAATGAAAAAATATAAATGGCTGATTCCATCAATTTATATTTTGTTTTTGATGTTGCCAATTTATTGGTTGTTAAACATGTCTTTTAAGACAACAACTGAAATTATTAATACTTATTCTTTATGGCCACAAAAATTTACATTTGAAAATTATATTACCATTTTTACGGACAGCACATGGTACACAGGATATTTAAATTCAATTTACTATGTTGTTATGAATACAGTTATATCCGTAGCAGCCGCATTGCCAGCTGCTTATGCATTTTCAAGATATAGGTTTTTGGGAGATAAGCATTTATTTTTCTGGTTGCTTACAAATAGAATGGCTCCACCAGCAGTTTTTGCTTTACCGTTCTTTCAATTTTATTCATCTATAAATTTATTTGATACTCATGTTGCTGTGGCTTTGTCCCATTGTTTATTCAATATTCCTTTGGCTGTTTGGATTTTAGAAGGTTTTATATCTGCTGTTCCTAAAGAATTAGATGAAACTGCTTACGTGGACGGATATTCTTTTTGGAGATTCTTTTTTAGAATATTTATTCCAACAATAACTGCGGGTATTGGAATAACAATGTTTTTCTGTTTTATGTTTTCATGGGTTGAATTATTGTTAGCAAAAACATTAACTGCAGTAGCAGCAAAACCGATTGCAGCAACGATGACAAGAACTGTAAGTACATCAGGATATGAGTTGGGACTACTAGCTGCTGCTGGAAGTTTAACAATAGTTCCTGGAGCAATAGTAATTTATTTTGTTAGAAATTATATAGCGAAAGGATTTGCCTTAGGTAGAGTATGATATTTCAAAAATTATATGCAGCCACAGGTAGTTGGGATACTGTTGCAAAAGCACATGAAAAAAGCTTTTTTGATTTTGAATTTATTACATGGATGGCTTGGACTTGGCAAACTGCAGTTTTTTTTATTTTTATCGCTCTATGTCTTACCGGAATGATTTTATGGGAAAAGAAAGTACCAGGTGGAACACCAAGAAGAGGTATATTGAGTTTAGATACTACAAGGGGTGATAGATTATTTATTTCTTTGTTAAGTGCTGCTTATATTCACCTAGTCTGGTTAGGACTCGTAGATGCAAGTCTATGGTTTGCTACTATTATTTCAGTTTTATTTTCTATAATAGTCTTTAGATACGTATAAAATATGAAAAAAATTATAGTATTAGGTGCTGGAGCAATGGGTTCTGCTTTTACGGTTCCATGTCTAGATAAAGGTAATGATGTAGTTTTAGTTGGTACTTATTTAGAAGACGAGGCTATTGATAATATTAAAAAAGAAAATAATTTTCATAAGATTCTTAATTGCACTTTACCAAAAAATTTAATAGTCGAAAAATTTGAAAATTTCCAAAATGAATTACAAAAGAAACCAGATTTAATTGTTATTGGAGTTAATTCAAAAGGAATTGAGTGGGCAGGAAAAGAAATATCAAAGAATTATAATTCTACAAGTGCAATTCTTTTACTTACTAAAGGATTAACTATTATAAATGATAAATTTGAAACACTAGTAGAAAAATTTAAATTTATTCTTGCAAATAATAATGTAGCAAAATCAAACGTTTCTGCAATTGGAGGACCTTGCTTAGCATCTGGTTTAGCTAATCGAATTAAAAGTAGCGTAGTATTAGCTAATGAAAATAAAGATGTAGTAAAAAATATAGGAAATATAATTTCAACAGATTATTACAGTACTGAATTTTCTGATGATTTATTGGGTGTAGAAATTTGTGCTGCAATCAAAAATATTTATTCTATGATTATTGGTGCCTCAGAAGGTTTAAGTAGCAACATTGCTGATAAAGATATTAAAAGTAAATATTATTTAAATACAGCCGCATCTTTAATGTATAAAGCTATCTCGGAAATGACCTACTTTACCAAGTCATTGAAAGGTAGAGAAGAAAGTGTTTATGGGTTAGCAGGATTGGGAGATTTGTATGTAAGTTCTGCAGGCGGAAGAAATAGTAGGATGGGTAAATATCTAGGCGAAGGATATGACTATAAAACAGCAAAGGAAAAATTTATGAAAAACGATACTATAGAAGGCGCAGAGTTAGCCTTAGAAATTGGCACAAAAGTTTTAAAAGATTTTGACAATAAAAAAATTCCTTTGATGTCTAGTTTAATCAAATCAATTATTGAAAATAAAAAATTAGAAATAAGTTGGTAGCATGAAGTCAAATTGGAATTATCCAACAACAATATGGGTTGGAGAAAATAGAATTAAAGATTTATCTCAAGCCTGTACAAACTTAAAAATCACTAATCCACTATTTGTAACTGATAAAGATCTTATTAATTTACCTATGGTTAAAAATATTGTTATAGAAGTTAAAAAAAGTTTTAAAGGTATGTGTGTTTTTTCTAATTTTTCGGGAAACCCTGTAGGTGAAAATGTAGAAGAAGGTGTCAATGAATTTAAAAAAAACAAGTGTAATGGAGTAATTGCTTTTGGTGGAGGTAGCGGACTTGACGTTGGAAAAGCAATAGCTTTTATGTCTGCTCAATCAAGACCAATATGGGATTTTGAAGATATAGGAGATTATTGGAAAAGAGCTGATGAAAAAAATATTGTGCCTATCATAGCGGTTCCCACTACTGCAGGAACTGGATCTGAAACAGGAAGAGCTTCTGCAATAATAAATAATAAAACTGGAGTAAAAAAAATAATATTTCATCCTAAAATTTTGCCATCTATTGTAATTTTGGATCCAGTTTTAACCGTTGATTTATCACCAAGACTTACTGCCGCAACAGGCATGGATGCTTTAGCTCATAATTTAGAAGCTTTTTGTGCTCCGGGATTCCATCCAATGGCAGATGGAATAGCAATAGAAGGAATGAAATTAGTAAAAAAATCATTGTTAAAAGCAGCGAAAAATGGAAAAGATTTAAAAGCAAGAGCAGATTTACTAGCCGCAGCCAGCATGGGATCAACAGCTTTTCAAAAAGGTTTAGGTGCAATTCATTCTTTAAGTCATCCAATTAATGCGCAATTTAATGTTCACCATGGATTATCAAACGCAATTTTTACGCCATATGTTTTAACTTTTAATAAAAATTTAATTGAAAAAAAGATTGTTTCTATTTGTGATTATCTTAATTTAGATAAAAATTTTGATAGTTTTTTAAATTGGATTTTAGATTTAAGAAAAGAGTTGAATATTCCTCACAAACTTTCTGAAGTTGTAGAAGTGAACAAAATTAATTTAGATCAACTATCAATAATGGCTTTGGAGGACCCATCAACCGCAACAAACCCAAAAAAAATGACAGTAGATGATATGAAAATTTTATATGAGCATAGTATTTCAGGAGAATTATTTTAATCATGAGTACAAAAATTTTAATTGCCGAAGGTAATCTTGAGGAAGAAAATAAAAATTTTATCAAAAGTGGAATTCCCACTCATACCGAGAGTTTAAAAGAAAGTTTGTCTTTTTTTACAAATGATTTGGACATTGATGTTGTCAATGCTAGTTCGGAGAAAAAAATAAATTCAATTATTAACGATCTAAAAAAATATGATGCACTAATTTGGGGTGGAAGTAGTTTAAATATTTATCATGATACAATTGAAATAAGAAGACAAATTGAATTTATGAAAGAATGCTTTAAAAGTATAAAAAGTATTTTGGCGATATGTTGGGGTATGCAAGTTGCTGTAACAGCAGCAGGAGGAGAAGTAAAAAAATCTACTAATGGCGCTCACATTGGAATAGCACAAAATGTTGAAATAAACAAAAAAGGAATTAATTTTCCATTATATAAAAATAAAAAAAACATATTTAATACTCCTGCATTTAACTTTGATGAGGTTGCTACAATTCCCAAAGATTCAACAATTCTAGCATCTAATAAAGTTAACAAAGTTCAAAGTTTAAATTTTAAAACTGGTATTAGTGAAATTTGGGGACTTCAATATCATCCAGAAATAACCTATGATAAAATGATAAGATTAATTAAATTTAGAAAAGATAAATTAATTAATATTAGAAAAGTTTTTACCAATGAAACTGATATTGAAGAGCATATAAATTTAATTGAAAAAGAAAATAAAATTTCTGAAAAAAGTCTAAGACTACAAGAGTTGCAAAATTGGCTTAATTATATAAATGCAAATTAAATCAAAACAAAATATTATTGATTATTTTAATGATGGTATAAAAAAAAATTTATTTATTGGAGTTGAAAACGAGAAATTTTTATTTGAAAAAGGATCAAATAAAAGAGCAAATTATAATAAAGTTAGACAAGTACTAGAAAAATTAAAGAATAAGTTTAAATGGGAAGAGATAAAAGAAGGTGAGAACCTAGTTGGACTTAAATTTGATGGTAAATCAATAAGCATTGAACCGGGAAATCAGATTGAGTTATCTGGTGATAGGTTGGAAAATATTCATAAAGTATGTTCAGAATCATATTCTTTTCAGAATCAACTTGAGGAAGTATGTGAAGAAATTGGTCTTAAAACTTTATCAATTGGATATGATCCGTTTAATAACCTTAAGGATGTGCCGAATAATCCAAAACAGAGATATAAATTAATGACAGCTGAGATGCCTAAAAATGGAGAACTTAGCTTAAATATGATGTATCAAACATCAGGAACTCAAATTAATTTAGATTATTTATCTGAAGAAGATTTTATAAAAAAATTCAAATTAATTTCAAATTTAACTCCATTATCAATTGCAATTTTTGCCAATTCTTCAATTAAAGAAAATAAACCTAGCGGATATTTATCTTATCGAGCAAGAGTTTGGCAAAAAACTTCTAGAGGCGGTTTACCTAAAATTTTTTTAGAAAACATGGATTTTGAAAAATATGCAGATTATGCAATCAATATGCCTTTGTTGTTTATTATTAAGAATGATCAACATATTTCTTCTAATTACAAAACTTTTAAAGATTTTATGAGCGGTGGAATTCAAGAAGTGAATAATAAGTTGCCAGCTTTGAAAGATTTAAAAATCCATTTAAGCACCATATTTACTGAAGTAAGATTAAAAAATTATGTAGAGATTAGATGTTTAGATGCATGTGAATGGGATTGTCATTGTGCAGGTCCTGCATTTTATACAGGTTTAGTATACGGAAGTTTAGATAAAGCTCTAGATATAATTAAAAATTGGAAAATGGATGATGTTTTGAATGCTTATATGGAGTCACCTAAAAAAGGATTAAACACAGAAATTAGCGGCAAATCTATTTTATATTGGAGTAGAATCTTTTTAAATTTATCAAAAGAAGGTTTACTATCACGTAAACATCTAGATCAAAAAGGAAACAATGAAACAATTTTTTTAAAAAATATTGAAAATATATTAAATGAAAACAAGACAAAAGCTGAAAAAACTTTGGATAATTTAATTTAATAAAATATGTCAAAAAAAAAAATTATAGCAATTCAAGCAGATCCATTAAATTCTATAAACATAAAAACTGACACAACTTTTTTATTAGCTTTAGAAGCGCAGAGAAGACTTTATAAAATATATTGGTATCAAACAAAAGATTTAAGTTTCATTAAAGGTAAAGTTTATGCAACAGCCGAAGAAGTTATTTTTTTTGAAAATAAAAAAAAATTTTGCAAAATATTAAAAAAAATAAAATTAGATCTTTCAATAGTTAAATTCATATTAATAAGACAAAATCCACCATTTAATATGGATTATATAACTTCAACTTTATATTTAGAATCTTTATCTAAAAAAGTTAAAATAATAAATAATCCAATAGCAATAAGAAATATTTCAGAAAAATTTTACTCTGTTAATTTTCTTAAATTTATGCCTCCAACCATTTTTACAAAAGATTTAACAGTAATAATGAATTTTTTTAAAAAAAATAAAAGAATAGTTATAAAGCCTATCCACGGTTACTCAGGAAAAGATATTATATTTATCAATAGAAAATTTAATATTAACAAAATTAAAAGATATATTGGTAAAATAGGCCATGTAATGGTTCAAAAATTTCTACCAAGAGTAAAATACGGAGACAAAAGAGTTTTTATTTTAAATGGAAGTGTAAAAGGAGCAATTAAAAGAATTCCTGTAAAAGGATCTATTTTATCTAATATATCTCAAGGAGGTACAGCTATTAAAACTGAATTAAATAAAAAAGAATACTATTTAGCAAATCTTGTTGCAAAAAAATTAAAACAACAAAATATTTTTTTTGCTGGTATCGATTTAATTTCAAATTATTTAATAGGAGACATTAATGTTACTTCCCCCACAGGTTTACCTCAGTATAAAGATTTAAGTGGAATAAATTTAGCAATAAATTTTTGGAACGAAGCGGAAAGATTAAAATAAGCCTTCAATTTCACCTTTTTGATTTAATTTAATATTTTCCGCAGCAGGTATACGTGGTAAGCCAGGCATTGTCATTATTGTTCCACAAATCACTACAATAAATTCAGCTCCTGATGATAATCTTACTTCTCTGATTGGCAAAACATGACCCGTAGGAGCACCCTTTAAATTTGGATCAGTGGAGAAACTATATTGAGTTTTAGCTATACAAATGGGTAATTTTCCATATCCCTTCTTCTCAAAATCTTTTAATTGTTCTCTTATTTTTGTGTCAGCTACGACTTCGCTTGCATGATAAATTTCTTGTGCGATTGTCTGAATTTTTTTAAATAATGGTAATTTATCCTGATATAAAAATTTAAATGTATTGGTACTGTTTTCACAAATTTCGACTACAGTTTTTGCTAGATCTTTTGCACCTTCACCTCCTTTAGACCAGTGTGTGCATATTGATGCTTTTACACCAAGCGTTTTACAATAATCAACTAATGCATTTACTTCATTATCAGTATCGGTAATAAAATGATTTATAGCGACTGCTACAGGTAAACCAAATTTTTTAGTGTTGTTTATATGTCTCTCTAAGTTTACCAAACCTTTTTTTAAAGCATTAATATTTTCATCTTTAAGAACATTTTTTTTTAGCCCTCCATGCATTTTGAGTGCTCTTATTGTTGCTACAATTACAACGCAGTCAGGTTTTATTCCTGATTTTCTACATTTGATATCTAAAAATTTTTCTGCACCTAAATCAGCACCAAAACCTGCTTCAGTTACGACATAATCAGATAATTTTAACCCAGCCTTTGTTGCAATTACTGAATTACATCCATGAGCAATATTTGCAAAAGGACCACCATGAATGATAGCTGGATTATTTTCTAAAGTTTGTGTTGCATTAGGTCTTATTGCTTCTTTTAAAAGGACAGTCACCGGTCCTTGTGCTTTCAAATCTCTTGCATAAATTGGTTTTTTATCTCTAGTATAAGCAATTGTGATATTACCAATTCTATTCTCTAAATCTTTTAAGTCTTTGGCTAAGCAAAAAATTGCCATTATTTCTGAAGCAACAGTTATATCAAAACCATCTTGTCTTGGATAACCATTGGCTACTCCTCCAAGATCCACTACTATCGATCTTAAAGATCGATCATTCATATCCATTACTCTTTTCCAAACAACTCTTCTAACATCAATATTTAATTTATTTCCCCAATAAATATGATTATCAATTAAAGCGGATAGTAAATTGTGAGCTGATGTTATTGCATGAAAATCGCCAGTGAAATGCAAATTAATTTGTTCCATAGGGACAACTTGAGCATAACCCCCTCCAGCAGCTCCACCTTTCATTCCAAAAGACGGACCTAAGCTTGGTTCACGAATACATACGATAGAATTTTTTCCAATTTTATTCAAAGCATCGGTTAATCCAACCGATGTCGTTGTTTTTCCTTCACCGGCCGGAGTTGGTGTAATACCTGTTACCAAGATGAGTTTACCATCTTTTTTATCTTTAAGAGTCTCTAGGTATTCTAAATTTATTTTGGCAATGTGACGTCCCATTGGACTGAAAGATTTGGGGTCATCTGGCACATTAATTTTAGAAAGAACCTCATTTATTGGTTTCATCTTAGCTTCTCGTGCTATCTGGATATCTGACTTGGACATAAGTTTTGGTTTCTTCTACATTAATTTCTAAATTTGAAGTGAATTAGTATCCCTTTTTACCAATTTATTAAACATCTAAAAAATATATATAAAAAAAATAAGAATTATTTATATTTGTTTATATAAAATTAAGTCATGCAGAAATACTCATTGTTCAGTTTGATTAAAAATGCCTTTTCAAACCATCAAAACTGGGAAGTAGCGTGGAAAGACCCTACGCCAAAAAAAGAATACGATGTGATAATAATTGGAGGTGGAGGTCACGGATTAGCAACAGCTTATTATTTAGCAAAAGAACATAAAATTACAAATGTAGCAATTATAGAAAAAGGATGGATTGGCGGTGGAAATGTCGGAAGAAATACTACAATTGTTAGATCCAATTACATGCATGATGAAAATGGATTGTTCAGTGAATTCGGAATGAATTTATGGAGAAACATGAGTCAGGATTTAAATTTCAACGTAATGTTTTCTCCAAGAGGAATTATTAACCTTGCACATTCAGACGCACAAATGAATGTTTACTCAAGAAGAGGAAATTCTATGCTTTTAAATGGGATTGATGCAGTTCTTTTAAATAGAGAACAGGTAAAAGAAATTATTCCTATGGCAGATTTTTCTGACAATGTAAGGTTTCCAATCTTTGGAGGATTAATGCAACCTAGTGCAGGAACAGCAAGACATGATGCGGTTGCATGGGGTTATGCTCGTCAAGCAGATGCAATGGGAGTAGATATTATTCAAAATTGTGAAGTCGTAGATTTTGATGTTTCTGGTGGAAAAATTAAAGGAGTAAGAACTTCAAAAGGAGACATTAAAGCTAATAAAATTGGTTTATGTGTTGCTGGCAGTACAAATTTTTTAGCAGAAAAATTAAATATGACACTACCAATAGAAACACACCTCTTACAGGCTTGTGTGTCAGAACCAATTAAACCAATTTTAGACAAAGTAGTAACTTTTGGAGCGGGACATTTTTATGTTAGTCAATCTGATAAAGGAGAAATGGTCATGGGCGGAGATTTAGATGGATATAATAGTTATTCTCAAAGAGGTAATTTACCAACTCTGCAACATGTTTTAACAGAAGGAATTGCTATGTTTCCATTTCTTAGTAAATTGAAAATGCTTAGAACTTGGGGAGGAATAATGGATATGTCTATGGATGGTTCGCCTATTATAGATAAAACACATATTGAAGGTTTATATTTAAATTGCGGTTGGTGTTATGGAGGTTTTAAAGCTACCCCAGCGTCTGGCTGGACTTTTGCTTATACAATAGCTCAAGATAGAGTTCATGAATTAAATGCAGGATATAGTTTAAATAGATTTAGTACTGGACATTTGATTGATGAAAAAGGTCTTGGAACAAAAACTTGGATTTCATAAATGCTTCATATTAAATGTCCTCACTGCGGATTAAGATCACAAAATGAATTTGCATATGGTGGTGACGCTACTATCAAAAGACCTGAATTGAATAAAGAAGTGTCAGATTTAGAGTGGGATAAATTTGTTTATTTAAGAAAAAGCCCAAGAGGAAAACATCTAGAGTTATGGCATCACATTTCAGGATGTAGACAATGGATTAAAGTTCAAAGAGATACTTTAACTCATGAAATATTTAAAACTTTAAAAGCAGACGAAGAAATATAATTATGCCTCAGAATTTCAGATTAGATAACGTTGGTTTAATTAATAGAGATAAAAAAATTTCATTTAAGTTTAATGGTAAAAAATATTATGGCTACGAAGGAGACACGCTAGCTTCTGCGTTAATTGCAAATGGTGTTCATCTTGTTGCTAGAAGTTTTAAATATCATAGACCTAGAGGTTTTTTTGGTGCAGGCGTTGATGAACCTTATGCCATTGTTCAATTATATAGAAATAATGAGACAGAACCCAATGTAAGAGCTACAGAACAAGAGCTCTTTGAAGGTTTAGAAGCAAAAAGTGTTAATTGTTGGCCAAGTGTAAACTTTGATATTGGTGCAATAAATAATTTATTAAAGATATTTTTACCCTCAGGTTTTTATTACAAAACATTTATGTGGCCTAAAAGTTTTTGGTACAAAGTTTATGAACCATTTATAAGAAAATCAGCTGGTTTTGGAAAAGTATCAACTAAACATGATCAAGAAAGATATGAGCATAAATATGAATATTGTGACCTTTTAATTACTGGTTCAGGTCCATCTGGTTTAGCAAGCGCATATGCTGCAGCAAAAAATGGAGCAAGAGTAATTTTAGCTGAAGACAAACCAATGTTTGGAGGAAGTTTATTAACTAGCGATGTAAATATTGGAAACCAAAACGGTAAAGAGTGGGCAGAAAAAATAATATCTGAACTTAAAGCAATGCCAAATGTGATCTTAAAAAATAGGTCACAAGTTTTTGGTTATTATGATCATAATATGTTGGTAATGTCAGAAAGAGTAAGTGATCATTTACCAAAAACTAATAAATATATCCCAAAACAAAGACTTTGGTATATACGAGCAAAAGAAGTTGTTATTTCATCAGGTTCAATTGAAAGACCATTGGTTTTTGGAAACAATGACACACCAGGCGTAATGCTTTCATCTGCAGCTAAAGAATATTTAAAAGTTTACGGAGTTCTTGTCGGTAAAAAACCTTTGATATTTACCAATAATGATAGTGGTTACGAAACCGCAATAGAATTTAAAAAAAATGGAATAGATCCTATTATTCTAGATACAAGAAAAGATCCTAATTCTGAGATTATTAATGAGGCAAAAAATTTAAAAATAGATATAAAATTTTCATATGTTGTTGTAGCAGCCAAAGGTTACAAAAAAGTAAAATCAGCAGATATTGCAAAAATTTCAGAAGATAAAAAACAATTAAGCCAAATTGAAAATATCAATTGTGATTGTATTTGTGTTTCGGGTTTTTGGACTCCTACGATTCATTTAGCTTCACAATCAGGAAATAAAACTAAATTTAATGAAGAAATAGATGCCTTTGTTCCTGGTCAGTCAAAACAACAAGAAACAACATTAGGATCTGCCAATGGAATTTTTTCACTAGAAGAAACTATAAAAATGGCTTTTGAAAGTGGATTTCAGTTATCAAAAAAAATAACTAATAATGAAAATAAAATTTCCATGCCGTTAGTTGTAGAAAAAAAATTTACAAATCACGATAAATTTTGGTGTGTACCACTTCCTAAAGGAAAAAATTATAAAAGATTTTTAGATTTTCAAAATGATGTCGCGGTGTCAGATATAGAAATAGCTTTAAGGGAAGGTTACAGATCAATAGAACATGTTAAGAGATATACCACATTAGGTATGGCAACAGATCAAGGCAAAACAAGCAATTTAAATGGATTGCAACTTGTCTCTAATGTTGAAAATAAAGTAATACCACAAGTAGGCCACACAACTTTTAGACCACCTTATACGCCAGTTTCAATAGGAGCTATTGTAGGTAGAGAAATAGGAAAACATTCTAAACCAACCAGAAAATCTCCTATGCATTCATGGCACGAAAAAAATAATGCAGTTTTTGTTGATGCGGGAGTTTGGTTGCGTCCAAGATATTACAAACAAGGAAATGAAAATTTATTTGAAGCTTCAAAAAGGGAAGCAAAAAATGTCAGGCAAAATGTAGGAGTTTGTGATGTAACGACATTAGGAAAAATTGATATCAAAGGATCAGATGCAGCAGAATTTTTAAATAGAGTTTATACTAATGCTTGGCTTAAGCTGCCAGTTGGAAAAGCAAGATATGGAGTAATGTTAAGAGAAGACGGAATAGTAATGGATGATGGCACAACAACTAGGATTTCGGAAAACCATTATCATATGACAACTACTACCGCTCAAGCAGCGAACGTTCTGTCTCATCTTGAATATTATTTACAATTGGTTTGGCCTGAACTGAATGTTAATGTAGTTTCAACTACCGAACAGTGGGCGGGAGCGGCTATAGCAGGACCAAAATCTAGAAATTTATTACAAAAATTATTTCCAGAATTAGATGTATCAAATGAAGGTTTGCCATTCATGGGATATATCGAAAGTAATTTATTTGGAGTTTATGCAAGAATTTTCAGAATTTCTTTTTCTGGAGAACTTGCTTACGAGGTGAATGTAGAGTCTGATAATGGACATTATATGTGGGAAAAAATAATAGAAATTGGAAAAGAATTTAAAATTCAACCATACGGAACAGAAGCATTATCAACATTAAGAATTGAAATGGGACACGTTGCAGGATCCGAATTAGACGGAAGAACAATTCCTTATGATAATTCTTTAGAAGGATTAGTTAGTAAAAAGAAAGATTTTATTGGTAAAAGATCTTTAGGCAAAGTTGCTTTCGTTGCACCAGATAGACAAAAAGTAGTTGGTATAGTTCCATTAGATAAAAAAACTAGCATTCCAGAAGGCTCATATTTGGTCAAAGATGCAAATGCAAAACTCCCTAATTCTAAATTGGGCCATGTATCTGCATCTTGTTGGAGTGTTGAATATGATAATC
>CAJXDV010000011.1 GCA_913052435.1 uncultured Pelagibacteraceae bacterium | reverse complement strand
AGTGGTCTAAAATCACATCTATAAGGTAAAATTAAATTATTTTCTAATGCTTCTGGCAGATCATAAAACAGTTCACACATTTCATTTGATGACTTTAAATAATGATTATTTGTTAACTTAACTCTATTTGAGTCGTTAACATAAGATTTTTGACCTATACACATTAAAGCATCATGAGCTTCATGCATAGATTTATCTAAATAATAAACTTCATTAGTTGCAATAATGGGTAAATTATATTTATTTGATTGCTTTAAGTTAAATATTTCAAATTGTTTTTCATTTTGATCACCATGTCTTTGAATTTCTATATAAAAATTATCTTTGAATTTTTCACTTAAAATTTTAAATATACTATCAATATCTTCGAACAATCCTTTGTCGAACAATTTTCCTATTAGGCTATTAATAGACCCGGACAGCACTATTATTCCTTCATTTTTTTTTAATAAGTCAACAAAATCACAATGAGGATCTGTTAAGCTGTCATTTTCCAAAAAAGATTTTGATGATAATTCTATAATATTTTTGTACCCATCAATATTTTTAGCAATCAAAGGAATAAAACCTAAACTATCTTTAAATTTAAATAATATTTGCGTTCCAATAATTGGCTGAGTCCCAACTGATGATAAATTTTCAGAAAATTCCAAGGCTCCTGATAAGTTATAACTATCACATAATCCTAATGACTTTATTTTATTTGATTTACAATAATCTTTTAGTTGATCTATTTTTACCGCACCTTCACAGATAGAATACTGTGTATGAATTTTAATATGATTATAAGAATTTCTAGCTGAGTCTTGCATTGGTGATTTTCATTTTACCACCAATCATTTGAATTTTACAATCTGCCATATTAGCAAAATATCTATTGTGGGTTGCAAATATAATTACTCTATTCTTATTTTTAAGATCAAACAATAATTTAAAAACTTCTTTAGCGTTTTCAATATCCAAGTTTCCTGTTGGTTCATCAGCTAGTATAATTTGTGGTTCATTAATTAACGCTCTAGAAATCGCAATTCTTTGACATTCTCCACCTGAAAGTTCTGAAGGATAATGATTTATTCTTGAGCTTAAACCGAGTTTTTTAATTATTCTTTTAGCTTCATTTAATGATTGTTTTTTATTATTTGTTAAAAGAAGTTTTGGAAAATAAACATTTTCCAATGCCGTGAAATCATTAAGCAAATTTTTATCTTGATAAATAATACCAATTTTTTCAGATCTAATTTGATCATTATTAATTTTATTACTAAAATTTATTTTATTATTTAAAATTTTAATATATCCAGAAGTGGGACTATCAATTAATGATAAAATATTTAATAAAGTCGATTTACCAGATCCGGAAGGTCCAATAATTGAATAAATTTTTCCAAGTTCAAACGTAAAATTTAGATTATTCAATACTTTAATGTTCCTATTATTATAATATTTTTTACTGATATTTATTAAATTAATAAAATTATTCATATTTTAAAGACTTTACAGTATCTAGTTTTGATGCTTGAGCTGCTGGATAGATTGAAACAATTATTGTTACCAATATTGAGCAAAATGATATTAATAATATTGAATGAATATTCAATTCTGATGGCATTGTATTTAAAAAATAAATTTCTTCTGGAAAAAGAGAAACATTGAATATTGTACTCAAAAATTGTCGAATATTTTCGATGTATATAGAAAATAAAGTTCCGATTATAACGCCAAATATTGTTGCGGATGTACCAATAATAAAACCAACTAGAAAAAAAATTTTTTTAATGGAGTAGTTCTGAACACCTATAGATTTTAATATTCCAATATCTCTAGTTTTGTTTTTTACTAAAATTGTTAATCCAGATATTATATTAAAAGCTGCAACAATAATTATCAGAGATAGAATAATAAACATCATATTTCTTTCAATTTTAAGAGCAGAAAATAAAGATTTGTTTAAATCGGACCATGTATATACATATTCATCTGGAAATATTTTTTGTAAGTTGCTTTTATGAATTTCAATATTTGTTGGATCATTAAAAAAAAATTCTAAAAATCTTTTATTTTCATCATGATTAAATAAATTTTCTAAAGAAGATAAATTTATGTAAGCAACATTTTCGTTAAAGTCAGCTAAGCCACTGTCAAATATAGATGATATTTCAAAAGTTTCTTGTTTAGGAAGTGTCCCTACTATAGTTTGAACTCCGGAAGGAGACAAGATCGTAACTTTGTCACCAATATCCAAATTAAAGTTAAAACTTAATTCTTTTCCTATGGATATTGATTTTTCTATTAAATTTTTGGAACCCTCAAAGTATTCATTTAATACGATATCTAAATTTTTAAAATCTTTATTTAAATAACCCTTTAGCAATAATCCTTTAGTTAGAGTTTTGTTTAAAAGCACTCCTTCACCATCGTTACTAGTCACAACATTTTTTATTGTTTTTTCTATTTGGTGATTTATATAACTATTCTCGATTAATTTATTGGAATAAGGTTTAACAACAGCATGTGCATTAAAACCGACAATTTTATCAATTAATTCAGATCTAAAACCATTCATCACTGACATTACAATTATTAAAACTGCAACACCAAGAGAAATACCAATAAAAGAAAAGATTGATATTACATTTATAAAACCATCTTTTTTTCTTGTTTTAAGAAATCTAAAAGTTACTTCTTTTTCTAACTGTGAGATCAATTTGATTTTAATTTATTAATTTGATTGGTTATTTCTTCAATTGTAAGTTTTTGGGTTTCTTTACCAATTTCTTTAAACTCAAAAAGATCGCCTTCACTTTTTTTACCAATTATTAACTGAAATGGAATTCCTATTAAATTAAATTTTTTAATTTTTGCTGAAATATTTTCATCGGTATCATCTATAATAGGATCAACTTTATTTGATTTTAAATAATCAAATATTTTGTTCGATTTCTCTAAATTTGATGAATCATTTTTATTTATAATTGGAATTATTGCGCAATCATAAGGAGATACAGATAAAGGCCATTTCATAATTTCATTTTTATCGTCATATTTTGCTTCAATTATGGCACCGACTAATCTCGATACACCTATTCCATAAGACCCCATTTTTACAAATTCTTTTTTTCCTTGAAAATCAACAGAAGCATTCATTGGTTTTGAATATTTGTCACCAAAATAGAATATGTGACCCACCTCAATTCCTTTTGTGTTTAATCTGAATTCTTCCGGAACTTTTTGTTCAAATTCATTTTTGTTAAATTTTTCATCTGTAACTGAATAGAAGTTTTCATATTCATTTCTAAGTTTTTTTAATGAATTTTTATCAAGAATTGTTGAATTGCTGTCGACTTCAAAAATTCTTTTATCTGTATAAATTTTACTTTCCCCTGTATCAGCTAAAATTATAAACTCATGAGATAAATTTCCACCAATAGGTCCTGTATCAGCTGCCATTGGAATTGCAGATAAATCTAATCTTTTAAATGTTCTTAAATAAGATAGGAAAAATTTATTATAAGAAAAAGAAGCATCATCATCATTTAAATCAAAGGAATAAGCATCTTTCATATAAAACTCTCTACATCTCATAATTCCAAAACGTGGTCTGAGCTCATCTCTAAATTTCCATTGAATATGATACAAAAGTTGAGGTAAAGATTTGTATGATTTAATACTAGATCTAAATATTTCTGTAACTAGCTCTTCATTGGTTGGACCATAAAGCATTTCTCTATTTTGGCGATCTTTGATTCTTAACATTTCTTCACCATAATCTTCATATCGACCGCTTTCTTTCCAAATTTCACTTGATTGTATTGTTGGCATCAACATTTCTTGAACGCCAATTCTATCTTGTTCTTCTCTAACTATTTGCTCGATTTTTTTCATAACTTTAAATCCTAGAGGCAGCCAAGAATAAATTCCGGATGATGATTGTTTTATCATACCTACTCTCAACATAAGTTGGTGTGATTTTATTTTAGCCTCAGCAGGATTATTTTTTAAAATCGGTATAAATGCTTTTGAAAAGTACATCTGATCAATAAATTCCTCAAATTTAAATATTTATAATTAGTTAACAAATATATAATTATATAAATAATTGAAGTATAGCAATGTTCAATTAAATTCTCACTAGGTTGATATTTGTTAATGGTTTTTTTCCAGTTTTCTTTTTTGTAAACTTCCTACATGTAATTTTTAGAGCATCAATCAAATTTATTTCATGATTTTTGTTATTTAGAGAAAATGTTTTAATTGTTTTTTCGATTTGTTCTTCAAGACCATATTGAAACTCTTCTTTTTCAAAAATGGGAAGGCCTTTAAAAGTTAATACTGGTCTATTGTGCATATTTCCCTTTGGTGTTATTAAAATTGTAACCTCTATAAAACCGTTAACAGATATATTTTTTCTTTCTTTTATTGATTGAGAATCTTCCTCAACACTGATAGATCCATCAACATAAAGTCTCCCATTTGGAGCCTTGTCATACACTTCTGGCTTATCTCCTGGATAAAGTCTAACAATATCACCATTTTCAACTTTAATTGGATAAGGCACTTGCATTTCTTTAGCAAAATTTATGTGTTCAAGCATATGTCTATGTTCACCATGCACCGGTATTACAGATCTGGGTTTAATCCAATTGTACATATCTCTTAAATCTTCACGATTGGGATGACCTGATACATGTATAAATTCATTTTCTTCTGAAATAACCTCAATACCTTCTTTGACTAATTCATTATGTAATTTATATAATTTTTTTTCATTTCCAGGTATAATTTTAGAAGAAAATATAACAGCATCATTTTTTTCAATAAAAACATCAGGATGTGAATAATTTGAAATTCTTTTCATTGCACCCATGGGTTCACCTTGGCTGCCAGTGCATAAATAAATTATTTTCTCACGAGCAAATTTTTTTGCTTCTCTGGCGTCAATTGGTTCGATTATATTTTTAAGGTAACCGCATTGTTTTGCTGCTTTGTAAATTCTATGCATTGATCTTCCTACTAATGAGATTTGTCTTCCAACTTTTTTTGCACAGTGAAATACTGTTTCCATTCGCGCTACATTAGAAGAGAATGAAGTAATAATAATTCTTTTTTTAAGTCTTTGCATGACATTCAGCATATTTTTTCGAACATCTAATTCTGAACCTGCTCTTCCTGCACTAAATACATTGGTCGAGTCACAGATCATTGCTATTACACCTTCTTCACCTATTTGTTTTAATCTTTTAGAATTAATGTTTTCTCCGATTAATGGATCTGGATCACATTTCCAATCTCCTGTGTGTAAAATATTTCCCACGGGAGTTTCAATTTTAAGACCGTTGGGTTCTAATATTGAATGAGTTAAAGTTACAAATTCAATTTTAAATGGTTTTAATTTAAGTGTGCTATTTAATTTAATTATTTTTAAATAACCTGAAATATCTATTTTTTTTTCTTTAAATTTTTCTATAATTAATGCTGAAGTAAATGGTGTAGCAAATATTTTACATTTAAGTTTTGGCCAAATATGAGATATAGCGCCAATATGATCTTCATGCCCGTGTGTTAATATTATTCCAAGTAAATCTTCTTTTTTATCAATTATAAATCCTGGGTCTGGATAAATTAAATCGACTCCAGGTACAGCATCATCAGCAAAAGTTACGCCTATATCAACAATTATCCATTTTTGATTATCTGGTTTTCCGTATGCGAACAAATTCATGTTCATTCCAATTTCTCCAGAACCACCTAATGGACAAAATATTAATTCTTCTTTCATTATTTATGATTTGATAGCTACTTTCAAAATACCATTAATTGTTAAATCTTTTTTAATAATTGCTTTTCTCTTAATTGAATTCTTGAATAAGTGAGCCAAACCACCTGTAAGAATTATCTTAAAAGATTTACCGGTTTGTTTAATAATCAATTTAATTATATTGTCAATTAATCCTGAATATCCATGATAAAAACCCGATCTAATAGCTGTGTTAGTACTTTTTCCTATAACGTTCTTTATTTTTTCAAGTTTTGTATTTTGAATTAAAGAAGCCCTATCTACAAGATTGTTAAGAGATAATTGCACACCTGGAGCAAGAATACCACCAATATACTGATTTTTTATTATCACATCAAAATTTGTTGCTGTTCCAAAGTCGATAACAATAAAGTTATTTTTATTATCAATTGCTGAAATTGCATTTGCCAATCTATCAGATCCAATTTGATTTCTATTTACTTTAATTTTAACAAATTTATTCAAATTACAATTTTTAAGTTCTAAGCAACGTATTGTTATAATTTTTTTTAAAATTTTTTTGATAAGCTTAAATAATTTTGGAACGACCGAACTAAATAAAATAGTATCTATTTTATTTTTATATTTCTTCAGAAATTTTAAATTATTGTAAAGATATTTTTTATTCAAAGATGATGTGGGGAAATTAATTTTTTTAACTGATATTAGCTTAGAATTAAATAAACAAATTTTAATATTGGTGTTACCTATATCTCCAATTAAATACATATTATTTATTTTTTAAAAAAATTTATATTTTTTTCGTACTTTAAATTTATTTCTTTAAAGAGTTTTATTTTATTAATTTTTTTTTTACTATAGTTATTTAAGTAAGTAGTTTCATATTTATTTACATTTGGACTATTAAATATGTTTATTCCAATCCCTACTATTAAAAATTTTATATTATTTTTAAAAATTATTTCTTGTAAAATTCCACATACTTTTTTTTTATCAATTAAGATATCATTTGGTAATTTAATACTAACTTTAGATTTTACTTTTTTTGATATAATTTTTTTTATGATTGCAATATTTAGTTTGGTTATTTTTTTTAAAGATAGTTTATTGTTAATTTCAAAAAAAAGGGACATAAACAAATTGCCTTTTCTAGATATCCATTTATTGACGTGCCGTCCTCTACCTTTGCTCTGACATTCCGTCAAAATTGCACCTTTTTTGTAACCTTTATTAATTAGTCTTATTGCGGTGTTATTGGTGCTTTGAACTTTTTTATATAAATACTTTTTTAACTTCATTAAATAATATTTATTTTAGAAACAATCTCAGTTAATCCATTTGGATAAATGAAATAGATCAGAATAAATATTGTAGATACAGCAAGTGTAACCTTTAAACCTAAATGATGATTGGTTTCATATTTTTCTTTTTCAGGATCAAAATAAATTATTTTTATAATTCTTATATAATAAAAGGCAGCAACTACGGTCGATAATAATCCAATTATAGCTAAAAAATACATCGATTCTTCTATAACTGCCATGAAGATATAAAATTTTGCAAAAAAACCTGCTAATGGTGGTATTCCTGCTAGAGAAAAAAGAATAATTAATAGAGAAAATGCTAATAATGGATGGTTTTTTGATAAACCTGACAGGTCATCAATTTTTTCATAGTATTTCTCATTTCTTCTAAGCATAAATAAACAACTAAAAAAAGCTAAGTTCATTACTAAATATATAGATATGTAGATTATAGAGCTTTGAATTCCTTGATTGGTTTCTGTTGATAAACCGGCAAGAGCATAACCCATATGACCAATTGAACTATAAGCGACTAATCTTTTTAAATTTTTTTGACCAATGGCAGCAACTGCACCAAAAAGCATTGATGCGATTGATAAAAACACTATAATTATTTGCCATTGTTCGCTCATATTAGCAAATGGAATATATAAAAATCTAATAAACACTGTTAATGCAGCAATTTTAGGAAGAATTGCAAAAATTATAGTTACTGATGTCGGTGATCCTTGATAAACATCTGGTGCCCACATATGAAATGGCACTGCAGAAATTTTAAATGCAAGTCCAGCTAAAATAAAGACAATTGCAAAAGTTAAACCATATTGTGATTCTTTTGAATTATTTAGTATTTCATTAAAATTTGTAGTTTCTGCAAATCCATAAACCAAAGAGCATCCATACAATAATAAACCAGAAGAAAGTGCACTTAGAGTAAAATATTTTAATCCTGATTCAGTAGATAATAAATTGTCTCTGTTAAATGATGCTAAAACATAAAGAGCTAAAGATTGAAGTTCTAGGCCCATATAAAAAACAATCAAATCGTTAGAACTAATCATCACAATCATTCCAAGGATTGAGCTTAATATTAGAACAGGATATTCTATTTTGTTTAACTTATTAATTTGCAAATACTTTGAAGTAGTTAACATTACAAAAATTCCTGAGCCAACAACTAAAAGCTTCATGAGAGTTGCTAATTTATCAATTTTATAACTTCCATTAAATATAGAGGTATCGGATATTGAACTTAGGTTATATATAAGTGATAATAATACTATTAGACTTATAGTTGATAAATTGTAAACTAAAGAAGAACTATTTTTTTTAAAAACTCCAATCATCAATAAAAACATTATCGCAATGGAAATAAATATTTCAGGTAAAATTAAGTTTAAATTTTCCATTAGTTTTTATATGCAAGATTATTGGTTATATTTAAATTGTACATATCTAAAACATTTTCTACAGAAGCTTCTATAGAATTCATCAATGGTTCTGGATAAAAGCCAAAGAAAATAATTGGTATAACTAAGCTAAACAAAATTAATATTTCAAACCTTTTTAAATCGAGCATGGATTTTAAGTCTTCATTAACAATTTCACCAAAAATTATTCTTTTGTATAGCCATAACATATATGCGGCTCCTAAGATGACACCTAGACTAGCTATGGTTGCAACTAAAAAGTTTTTCTTAAATGTCCCCATTAAAACTAAAAATTCACCAACAAACCCACTAGTACCAGGTAATCCGATAGCAGCTAATGTGAATACCATAAATACTATTGCATAACGTGGCATGATCGATACTAATCCACCATATTTACTTATTAATCTTGTATGATGTCGTTCATAAACAACTCCAACGCATAAAAATAGTGCTGCTGATACAAGACCATGGCTTATCATTTGAAAAATACTTCCTTCGATACCTTGTTCGGTCATTGTAAAAATGCCAAGAGTAACAAAACCCATATGAGCAACAGATGAGTAGGCTATTAGTTTCTTCATGTCTTCCTGCATCAATGCAACTAAAGAGGTGTAAACAATCGCTATCAAACTTAAGGTATAAATTAGAGGAACAAAGTATTCTGAGGCTATTGGGAATAAACCTAGAGAAAATCTAATAAAACCATATCCGGCCATTTTAAGGAGAATAGCAGCTAATAAAACCGATCCAGCAGTAGGAGCTTCAACGTGCGCATCTGGTAACCATGTATGAACAGGCCACATAGGTGTCTTTACTGCAAATGAGCTAAAAAATGCTAACCATAATAAATTTTGATATTTAGCATCAATTCCAATTTCGAATAATCTCTCAACATCTGTGGTACCAGCAATCCAATAAATAGATATGATTGCAATCAGCATTAAAACTGATCCCAGTAATGTATATAAAAAGAATTTAAATGCAGAATAAACTCTTCTTTGACCTCCCCATATACCAATAATCAAAAACATAGGAATTAAACCTGCTTCAAAAAATAAATAAAAGACAACTAAATCAAGAGAACAGAAAACTCCCAACATGAAAGTTTCCATTATCAATATAGCAATTAAAAATTCTTTAAGTTTGTGTTTGATTGTTTCATTCACAGAAATAATACAAATAGGTGTAATAAATGTTGTTAAGATAATAAATAAAATTGATATTCCATCCACACCAACTTTATAGTTTACAAAACCAGCTAACCATTCTCTATTTTCTAAAAATTGAAAATCTACAGATGTTTTGTCAAATATATACCAAAGATACAAAGATAATAAAAAATTTGCTAATGATATAAATAACGCAACATATTTGCTGCTTTGATATTTATCATTTGAAGATTTAGCAAATAAAATAAAGATAGCACCAATTGTAGGCAATAATATTAAAGATGATAAAATAGGAAAATTCATTAGTTTAATATTAATAAAGTTAATAATATAGAAAATCCAATAAGTATTACGAAAGCATATTGATAGATAAATCCACTTTGAAATTTAACAGCTCTAATAGAAAAATTTTTAATTAACTGAGATATTCCATCAGGTCCAAATCTATCAATAATTGAACCATCAATTTTTTTCCATAAAAAATGACCTATTCTTTTAGAAGGATTTACAAAAATGTAATCATAAAGCTCATCAAAGTACCATTTGTTTTTCAAAAATAGATAGAGTGGTCTATTCATTCTGACCAATTTTTCAACTACTTTTTTATTTATAATAAATAAATAAAATGAAATTGGTATTGATATTATTACAAGTGCTGGAGTTAAAAATAAAAACCAAGTTGGTGGATGTTTTATGCTTAACGGTTCTAAAAACTTGATAGAACTACCCCAAAAATCGTAAGACATTTCATGTCCGATAAACAATCCTTTAAATAATATTCCTGCAAAAATTGAGCCAATAGCCAAAACTAATAAAGGCAAAAGCATTACTAATGGTGACTCATGCATGCTTTCAATGCTAACTTTTGAATTATTATAATTTCCATGAAATGTCTTAAAAATAAGTCGCCATGAATAAATTGATGTTAGTAATGCGACAAATATACCTGAGTATGCCGCAAACATGCCAAGAGTATTACCTCTCAAAAATGCAAATTCTATAATTGCTTCTTTAGAGTAAAAACCTGATAGAAAAGGAAATCCTGTTAAAGCAAGAGTTCCTATTATCATTAATGAGTATGTATAAGGTAGTTTTTTCCATACACCTCCCATTTGATTGATATTTTGTTCGTCTTTAAACGAATGGATTACAGAACCAGAACCCAAGAACAATAGTGCTTTAAAAAATGCGTGGGTAAATAAATGAAACATAGCAACATTATAAGCTCCTATACCTGCCGCAAAAAACATATATCCAAGCTGACTACAAGTTGAATATGCAATAATTTTTTTTATGTCTGACTGAACCAATGCAACAGTTGCAGCAAAAAAAGCTGTAAGTATTCCTACTATCGTTATTATAGATAATGCTAATTCAGAATACTCATATATCGGTGAACATCTTACTACCAAAAATACTCCAGCAGTAACCATTGTTGCTGCATGAATTAATGCAGATACAGGAGTTGGTCCTTCCATTGCATCTGGTAACCATGTGTGTAGTAAAAATTGTGCAGATTTTCCCATAGCTCCGAGAAATAATAATAAACAAATCAAATCAACTGATTTAAAATTAATTCCTAAAAAAACTAATCTATTATCTAAAAACAGTGGAATTTTTTGAAAAACTTCATCATAATTAACTGTATCAAAAATATAGAATATTAAAAAAATTCCTAAAGCAAAACCAAAGTCTCCTACTCTATTTACAACAAAAGCTTTTATTGCGGCTGCATTTGCGCTTTCTTTTTTATACCAAAAGCCAATTAAAAAATAAGAACATAGACCAACACCTTCCCATCCGAAAAATAATTGAATAAAATTATCAGAGGTTACTAATGTTAACATGGCAAAAGTAAATAAAGATAAATAAGCCATAAATCTTTGTTTATGTGGATCATGTGACATGTATCCAATTGAATAAATATGAACTAATGATGAAACTAAAGTTACAACAACGAGCATTACTGATGATAATGCGTCCACATTTATTGACCAATTTGCATTTAAAGATCCAGAATTGATCCAAGTAGCAATAATTAAATTATTTGAATATCCATCATTTATCACTCTATAAAAGACAACAAATGATAAAATTGCTGATATTGAAACGAATAAACTAGTTATAATTTCTGAACCTTTGTCACCAATAAATTTTCCAAAAAAACCTGAAATAATTGATGCAATTAATGGTAAAAACAAAATTGAATATTCCATTTTATCCTTTTAGTTTATCTATTTCTTCAACACTTATGGTTCCAGAATTTCTATAGTAAACAACTATAATCGCTAATCCTATTGCAGCTTCAGCAGCTGCTACTGTTAAAATAAATAAAGTAAAAATCTGTCCGCTTATATCATTTATAAAAATTGAAAAAGAAACAAGATTGATGTTTACTGCAAGTAAAATTAATTCAATACTCATTAAAATAACTATAATATTTTTTCTATTAAGAAATATTCCAGCAACACCAATAGTGAATATTATTGCAGCTAGCGTAAGATAATGGCCTAGGCCTATGCTAAACATCTATTTTTACTCCTTTATTGCTTTCCACCTCAACAAGCTCGACTCCTTCTGCTCTATCTCTTGAAATTTGTTTAATATAACTTTGTCTTTTAAGACCCGATCTATGTCTAAACGTTAATACAATAGCTCCTATCATGGCTACCAGAAGTATCATTCCAGACAATTGAAATAGCAATATATAGTCTGTGTAAATTACATTTCCTAATGAATGCGTATTGCTTAATTCACTAGAAATATTTAAAGAAATTGAATCTTGTATATTTGTTTTATATTTCCAACCTCCTATTACAATTATTAATTCAAAAAATACAATTAGACTAACCAATAAACCTATTGGTATATGAGAATTGCTTTTTCTAGCACTAAACCATTCATTTTTTTGTTGAGCAACATTTAGCATCATAACAACAAATAAAAATAAAACTGCGACAGCTCCTACATAAACAATTAACATTATCATTCCCAAAAATTCGGCACCTATCATTATGAATAAACAAGAAATACTTATAAAATCTAAAATTAAAAAAAATACAGAATGTACCGTATTTTTTGAAACTGTTAGCATTATAGCTGAAACAATTGCTATAAATGAAAAAATATAAAAAAAAATTGCGTGGGTTATCATTTTTTTTATGTATGAGAAATGTCAGCATTAATATTCGCTGCTAAAACACTTTCCCATCTATCTCCATTATCTAATAATTTTTCTTTGTTATAATAAAGTTCTTCTCTTGTTTCTGTTGCAAATTCAAAATTTGGTCCTAGGACTATAGCAGTTACAGGACACGCCTCTTCACACAATCCGCAATAGATACACTTAAGCATATCGATGTCATATCTTGTAGTTTTTCTACTTCCATCTTCTCTTTCTTTAGATTCAATTGTAATTGCTTGTGCAGGACATACGGCTTCACATAATTTGCAAGCTATACATCTTTCTTCGCCATTAGGATATCTTCTTAACGCATGTTCCCCTCTTGCTCTTGGACTGATTGATCCTTTTTCGAAAGGGTAATTAATAGTTTTTTTTGGCTTAAAAATCTCCTTAACCGCAATTATTAATCCAGCTAAAAAATCAATCATAAATATAGTTTTAATAAATCTTGTAAAATTCATATTAATTCATCGGTAATAAATCAAAATACAATAAGTATCCTGCTGTTAAGACAACCCATATTAAAGATAATGGAAGAAATATTTTCCATCCTATTCTCATAAGTTGGTCGTATCTATATCTTGGTACAATTGCTTTTACTAAAGCAAACAAAATGAACAATAATAAAATCTTAAATATCAACCATAATGGTCCTGGTATTATATTAAATGGAAAAAGATCAACTGGAGAAAGCCATCCACCTAAAAATAGAATTGAACCCATGGCACACATTAATAAAATATTTGCATATTCACCTAACCAAAACATTGCATACATCATTCCTGAATATTCGGTTTGATAACCTGCTACAAGTTCTGCTTCAGCTTCTGGTAAATCAAAAGGTGGTCTATTAGTTTCTGCTAATGCTGAAATAAAAAATATAACAAACATTGGAAATAAAGGGATAACAAACCAAATATTTTGTTGAGCTTTAACAATATCACTTAAATTTAATGATCCAACACAAAGTAAAACATTAATAATTATAACCCCTATGGAAACCTCGTATGAAACCATTTGTGCGGCAGATCTTATTGCACCTAGAAAAGAATATTTAGAATTTGATGCCCATCCACCCATAATTATTCCATAAACACCTAATGAAGAGACAGCAAATAGATAAAGAATACCAACATTTATATCAGCTAGAACAAGTGTTTCGCTAAAAGGTATTACTGACCAAGCAATAAGTGCCAATGTCATTGTAACAATTGGTGCCAAGATAAATATAATTTTATTGGAACTAGCAGGAATTATAATTTCTTTAAACACATACTTTAGACCATCAGCTAAAGATTGTAGTAAACCAAATGGACCAACTACATTAGGTCCTCTCCTTTTTTGAACAAAAGCCCAAACTCTTCTATCCAACCATACAATCATAGCCACAGAAACCAAAACAGGGATCAACAAAAATAATATTTTATAAATTTCAAAAAAAAATATATTTATATATTCTAACATTAATTCTCAGTTCCTGTTTTATAAAAAGTAATTCTTGTGTTTTTACAATCAGTCATTGTTTTAGATGATCTGGCTACTACATTCGAATGATAATAGTCAATTTCATCAACAGTTATATTTTCTTCGAAAAAATCATAATTGGGTAACTCAAAAGATTTACTTTCTTTATTAAGTTTTAAAAAATTCATCATTGAATTAATTAATTCATCTTTATTGTCATATAAATTTTTTCTTTTTAACAAAGCGGAAAGTTCATTTATTATTTTCCAATCTTCTTTAGAATCTCCAGGCGGGTAGGAAGCTTTGTAAGCTTTTTGAATTTTTCCTTCAAGGTTAGTAAAATAACCATCTTGCTCGGTATATGCTACTCCTGGTAAAATAATATCAGCAATTTCTGCACCTTTATTTCCGTGGCTTCCTATATAAATTATAAATTCTTTAGATTTTTTAAACTTTAAATCATCTTGACCAAATAAAAATATAATTTTGAATTGATTTTCTTGAATTTTTTTAAAAGTTATATTTTCTCCATTTTTAGAACTTAATATATCTAGATCATACGCACCTACTGTTGATGCATTTCTTGATAAAACATTTAATGAATTCCAATCATTACTAATTTTGCTATTTTTTAATAAATATTTTTTTATTTCCTCAAATATATAAATACCAGATTTCATTTTTAAAATTGATTGACCAATAATGATTGTTGGTTTTTTTGAATTAATAATTTTTTCAGACATAACGTTTTTATTGTTAATAATATCTTTGATTAATTTTGTATTATTGTCTAATACTTCATAGGGATATGTAAGATCTCCTACATCGCCAACAGAATATATTTTGGTTTTATTTTTTAGATAAGCTTTTCTAATTCTTGAGTTCAAGATGGTAGCTTCAAACCTTGGATTTGTTCCGATTAAAAGAATTAAATCACTTTCTTCTAATCCTTCTATTTTAGTATTAAAAACATAATTCATTCTTTCGTTTGAATTCACATAAAAATCATCGGATCTTGAATCTAGATTTTTTGATTTAATTATTTTTTCAAAAAATTCTTTTATAGAAAATAAAGTTTCCATGTTATTCATATCGCCAGTAATTCCAGCTATTTTGTCTGATGGAGTTTCAGAAATTTTTTCAAATATTTTTTTATAAACTTCAGACCATGAAGTTTTTTCAAATTTATTATTATTCTTAATATATGGAGTATCTAATCTTTGATTTTTTAAACCATCACATGCATATCTTGTTTTATCAGAAATCCATTCCTCATTAATTTCTTCATTTATTCTAGGTAAAACTCTTTTTACTTCCCAACCATATGTATCAACACGAATATTTGAACCTACCGCATCCATAACATCAATAGTCTCGGTTTTCTTAAGTTCCCAAGGTCTTGCTTCAAAAACATAAGGTTTTGAAGTAAGAGCTCCTACGGGACATAAGTCTATAACATTTGCTGATAATTCGGATTCCATAGATTGTTCCAGATATGTTGAAATTTGCATATTTTCACCTCTTCCAATTGCTCCTAATTCTGGTACTCCAGCAACTTCAGTTATAAACCTTATGCATCTTGTACAATGAATACATCTAGTCATTTGAGTCTTAATTAATGGACCCATATTTTTTTCAGAAACATATCTTTTGTTTTCTTTAAACCTTGATTTGTCAATTCCATAATACATTGATTGATCTTGTAAATCGCACTCTCCTCCTTGATCGCAAACTGGGCAGTCCAAGGGATGGTTAGTTAAAAGAAATTCCATCACACCTTTTCTTGACTTCTCAACTTTTTCAGTATTTGTTTTAATAACCATTCCATCTGTTGCAGGCATTGCACATGAAGCAATTAGTTTTGGAGAGTTGTCCATTTCAACTAAACACATTCTGCAATTTCCTGCTATAGAAAGTTTTTCGTGATAACAAAATCTTGGTATTTCAACACCAGCTTGTTCGCAAGCTTGTAATACTGTTAAACCTTCTTCCACTTCTATATCTATATCGTTAACTTTCAGTTTGAGCATTTTCTTTCTCTAATAAATGTTGATCTACTAAATATGGAATATTCTTTTTTTTCTTAACTACTGGGTCAAATTTATTTCTTTCTATTATTTCATCTTTAAAATTTCTAATTAATCCTTGTACTGGCCAAGAAGAACCTTCTCCAAAAGCACATATGGTATGACCTTCTATTTGTTTTGTTACATCCATCAACATATCTACTTCGTCTCTAGTTGCATCACCTTTAGCCATTCTTTCTAACATTCTCCACATCCAACCAGA
>CAJXDV010000010.1 GCA_913052435.1 uncultured Pelagibacteraceae bacterium | reverse complement strand
ATTCTTACAAAGGTTCTAATTTAGAAGAAGGAACTAAAGTAAAACTTTCTTGGAATGCAAGCGATTCTAGAGCTTTAGATCTAAATTAAGCTAAAAAATAACATAAAAAAAGTTTTTGCAGTCATCCTTTTTATATGATTTATTTTCGCTTTATATAAACGTAAATTAAATTTAATTTATAAGGGGAAAATATATGATTAAGTCAATTAAAGTTGTTCTTCTTACACTAGTATCAATGGCATTTGTTGCTACGGCATATGCTGATTTTACTTTTGTATCATGGGGAGGGGCTTATACAATGAGTCAACAAAAGGGTTACATTGACACTTGGGGACCGGTTAAAAATGGTTCTACAAAGGTTAGTGTTGAAAACTATAACGGTGGACTTGGTGAAGTAAAAGCTCAAGTAGAAGCAGGAAATGTAACTTGGGATGTAGTAGACGTTTTACCTGTGGATGTGATTAATGGTTGCGATGAAGGTTTACTTGAAGAAATAGACACGAGTGGCTGGCAGAAATCACCTGACGGTACAAGTTTCAACGACAGTATAGTTGAAAATGGTACTGGAGCAAGCGGACCAATTTCAGAATGCGCTGTACCACAAATATTTTGGACATATGTAATAATATTCGATCCAAAGAATTTTTCTGGAAAAAAACCAACAACAATGAAAGATTTTTTTGATGTTAAAAAGTTTCCTGGAAAAAGAGGTGTTCATACTTGGCCACAAGCAGTTTTAGAAATGGCACTTGTTGCTGATGGAGTTGAACCTACTAAAGTAAACTCAGTTTTACAAGGTGACGGTGGAACAGACAGAGCATTTGCTAAACTTGAAGACCTTAAAGGACATGTTGTTCACTGGTCAGCAGGAGCTCAACCGTTAGAACTAGTATCAAGCGGTGAAGTAGTTATGTCTATTGTTTACAATGGTCGTGCTGGAGCTGCTATACTTTCAGAAGGTGCTAGCCTTGACTATGTTTGGGAAGGTCAAGTACTTGATGCTGACTGGGTAGGTATTCCTAAGGGTTCAAAAAACAAAGCGGAAGCTATTGAATTCTTAAAACATGCTACTACTTGTGCATCTCAAGCAGAACAAGCTAAGTATATAACTTACATGCCAATGCGTCAGTGTGGTACCGATATTATAGCGAAGAACGAGCCTTGGTTCCATACTGGTATAGACGTACTACCGCACATGCCGGATACTGAAGAAAGATTGAAAAAATCTGTATTTACGGATCCTGTATGGTGGGCTGATCACAATGCTGAACTAAAAGAACAATGGTCAGCATGGATGGCAGGAAATAAATAATATTAATAAACTATATAAGGCGGGATTTTAATCCCGCCTTTTTTTTATAATGATTTCTTGTGAGTGAAATAATTACAACTGAAGGTGTACCTTTAAAAGTTAGCCTAAAGCGTGCTGAGCGAATAAATAAAATTAGAGCCTTAGTTCTAGTTCTTCCGCTTACACTATTTATTATAATTACATTCGTAATTCCTATTATTGCTATGTTAACGAGAAGTATTGATGATAAACAAATCAATACAGTACTTCCAAAAACTTTTGAAATATACAAACAATGGGACCGCAAGCAACTTCCTTCTGAAGAAATGTATGCAACTATATTTAATGAAATTATGACTGCTGACAAAAGAGCAATCGGTAAAGCCAGCACTCGTATGAATTATAGTAAATCAGGTTGGAAAAGTTTGATCAAAAAATCAAAAAGAAAATTCAAAAAAATTAAAGAAGGTCCCTATAAAGAAAAAATGATTGCAATAGATAAAAAATGGGGAAAAATAGAATACTGGAAAGCCATAGGAGAAATGGTTGATCCTTATACATTTGGATATTTTTTAAATGCCGTAGATTTAAAATACGATTCAAATAAAAAAATTGTACAACAACCAGAAAAAAGAAGAATTTATAATTATACTTGGTACAAAACTCTCAAAATTAGTGTTCTTGTGACGTTGTTTTGTTTGATTTTGGGTTACCCCATCTCGTATCTCTTAGCCACTTTACCATTAAAGTACAGTAATTTACTTATGATCTTTGTACTATTGCCTTTCTGGACGTCATTGTTGGTTCGGACGGTTTCATGGATAATAATATTAATGAGAAAAGGGGTTTTTAATAGCATCTTGGTTTGGGCCGGTATTATTGCCGACGAGAACCGTATGCAATTGATATACAATGAAACAGGCACACTAATTGCAATGACCCAGATCTTATTACCCTTTATGGTGTTGCCTTTGTATAGCGTGATGAAAACAATTCCGCCTAGTTATATGCGTGCAGCTTTAAATTTGGGAGCACATCCAATGCATGCTTTTTATAGAATTTATATGCCCCAAACAGTTCCAGGAATTAGCGCAGGTGGTTTGCTCGTCTTTGTTCTTGCTATTGGGTATTTTATTACACCAGAGCTTGTTGGAGGTGCAGATGGACAATTAATTGGTCACTGGATTGCTTATCATCTGAAATCAACTTTAAATTGGGGATTATGTGCAGCACTAGGAACTATACTGTTAGTGGTAATGCTAACTCTGTACTGGGCTTACAATAAAATAGTCGGCATTGAAAATATAAAATTAGGATAATAATTATGGCTTTACCTACATATACAACAACTGGACAAAGAATTGGTTATTATACTTACTTGTTTTACTGTGGATTGGTATTCTTTTTTCTTATAGCCCCAATTTTTATGATTGTGCCGTTATCTTTTAATCAATCGCCTTTTTTTGGATTTACTCCGGAAATGTTAAGGTTAGAACCGGAAGCTTTTTCTCTACGTTGGTATAGACAAATGTTAGGTATATGCAGACCAGATGATATTATTACAACTGTCTGTACAAATAAGTGGATGATAGGGACTAAGAATAGTTTTATTATTGGCTTATCGGCAACTTTTCTGGCAACAGCTTTAGGAACAACTGCAGCCTTAGGTTTAAGTAGACCTCATATGCCTTTCAAAGCTGCTGTAATGGCCTTATTGATATCACCTATGATCGTTCCATTAATTATAACTGCCGCAGGTATTTTCTTTTTTTATGCAAAATTTGGTTTAGTAGGAACCTATACAGGACTCATACTGGCTCATACAGCTTTAGGCACTCCATTTGTTGTTATAACTGTTACAGCTACACTTACTGGATTTGATACCAATCTTATTCGTGCATCGCAAAGTTTGGGAGCCGGTACAATGAAAACATTCTTTAAAGTAGTTATGCCATTAATCCTTCCAGGAGTTATTTCAGGAGCTTTATTTGCATTTATTACTTCATTTGATGAAGTTGTTGTTGTGTTATTTTTAGGTAGTGTTGAACAACAAACCATTCCAAGACAAATGTGGTCAGGAATAAGACAAGAGATTAGTCCTGTAATTTTATGTATGGCTACATGTTTAGTGGCTTTATCAATTACTTTATTAACCGCAGTTGAATTATTAAGAAGAAGATCTGAAAGATTAAGAGGAATCAAGCTTAGATAAATTTGATAATTTTCAGGTAGATTATTATAAGCTAAAAATCATTTTATTTATGGAAATAAAAAAAGTTGTTGTAATTGGAGCGGGAACAATGGGAACTGGAATAGCTGCTCAATTATGTAATGCTGATATTCCTGTAACTTTATTGGACCTAAAAACAGAAATTAGTGAGAAAGCTAAAGAAAAAATTTATAAGTCAAAACCACCTTTATTGATTGATAAATCAAAAATCAATAATATTAACGCTGGTAATATTAGTGATGATTTTAATGTTGTTAAAGAAGCAGATTGGATTGTTGAAGCAGTAGATGAGAAAATAGATATTAAACACAATATTTATGAAAAAATATTTAAAGAAATAAAACTAGGAGCCATAGTTTCATCAAACACTTCATCAATTCCTATAAAAATTTTATCTCAAAATTTGTCTAACGAAGAAAAAAAAGATTTTTGCATAACGCATTTTTTTAACCCAGTTAGATATATGGGTCTTTTGGAAATAGTAAAAAATGAAAATAATGATTTAGAAAAAATCAATTATTTAAAAAAATTTTGTGAAGAAAAATTAGGAAAGGGAGCAATTATTTGCAACGATACTCCTGGCTTTTTAGGAAATAGAGTAGGAGTTTATGCAATGCAAGTTGCCATGACAGAAGCTTTCAAAATGAAGCTTTCCATAGAGGAAGCGGATGCAATTTTTAGTCGCCCTATGGGAATACCTAAAACTGGAGTTTTTGGCCTTTATGATTTGATTGGAATTGATTTGATGGCAGACGTACTTAAAAGTTTTATTAAAGAATTACCCAAAAATGATGAATTTCAAATTGTTGCAAAAGAAATTCCATTAATCAAAAAATTAATTGAAACAGGTTTTACCGGAAGAAAAGGCAAGGGTGGTTTTTATCGAATGAATAAAGTTGGTAACAAAAAAATTCTAGAAGCTATTAATTTAGATACTGGAGAATATTCTCCTTCAAAGAAAATAGATATTAAATCAGATAAAGTTGACTTGAAGAAGTTAATTAACAGAGATGACAAATACGGCAAATATGCATGGTCAGTTATTTCAAAAATAATTAAATATGCATCTTCATTGGTACCAGGAATTACAGACAAATTTAATGATATCGATGAAGCCATGAGACTTGGTTTTAACTGGGCCAAAGGTCCTTTTGAAATGTTAAGTGAAATAGGAGTAAAAAACTTTTTTGAAAAAATAGATAATATTGAAAATAATAAATTTTTAGAAAACTTAGCAAAATCAAAAAATGAAAAATTTTATGGTGAAAGACAACAGTACACTGATATTGAAACACTTGGAAAAATTAAATCTAAAGCAATTAAATTAGATAAAAATGATTCAGCAGAAATTTATAGATTTAAAGATTTTAATATTGTTGAATTTACTGCCAAGGCTAATGCTTTAGATCACGATTCAATGGATTGTTTAAAAAAAGCAACTGATAAACCACTTGTAATAATTAATGAAAGCATGCAATTTTCAGCAGGTGTAAATTTAAATTATATAATGAATTTTGCTAACAAAGGTGATTTTAAATCAATTGAAAAATTTGTTAGATATTTTCAAGAAACTTGTAAGCATCTTAAATATTCTGATCATCCGGTAGTTTCTGCTCCTTCAGGACTTACTCTTGGTGGAGGTTTTGAAGTTTTAGTGCAAAGTAATTTTGTGGTATCTCACACCAATATTGTTATTGGACTAGTTGAAACAATAATAGGGCTAATCCCAGCTGGAGGAGGATGTAAAGAAATGTTGTGGAGATGGTCACAGACAGAGGAGGCAAAAAAAGACCCAAATTTTGCTCCAATAAAAGTTTTTGAGATTATAGGTTATGCCAAAACTGCAACATCTCCAATTGAAGCAGAACCACTTAAATACTTAAGACCAGAGGACAAAAGGATAATGAACAGAAATAGTTTATTGCCAGTTTCAAGAAATATCTTAGAAAATAATAGAGATTTTAAGCCCCCTAAAGAGTGTAAATTCAATCTTCCAGGAAAATCTGTTAGAGAAAAAATGATTAAAATATTGGAAAAACTTTATAACGATAACACAATATTAGATCACGGTGTGGAAGTTGGAAAAGAATTAGCAAATGTTTTGAGTGGAGGCGATACAAATATAGATAGAGAGATTAATGAAGATCAATTATTAAAATTGGAAATAGATTCATTTATGAAATTAATGGAAACAACAAAAACCCAAGAAAGAATTAATTATATGTTGAAAACAGGCAAACCTTTAATTAATTAATAATATATCAAATAATAGTATTTAAAATCAAAAACAGTTATTATTTTTAACAAAAATATTTGAGTTTTATAAATGAAAAAAGAAAAAAATAAAAATCCTATTCAACCAGTAATGGGAACCAAGGTTCCAAGATTTGCTGGAGCCAACACCTTCGCTCGACTTCCAGAATTAAGAGATGTTGAAAGTTGTGATGTTGCAATTGTTGGAATTCCTTTTGATGCAGGTACAAGCTATAGACCTGGAGCAAGATTTGGTCCCCAAAGTATTAGACAAGCATCAAGACATTTAAGAACTAATTACCACCCAAACTATGATGTAGAACCTTTCAAGGTTCAACAAGTTGCTGATGCCGGAGATATTACTTGTAATCCTTTTAATATTAATGAAGCCATTAAACAAATCGAAAATGGTGCATTGGAATTATTAAATAAAGTTGGTGGCATAATTAGTATGGGTGGAGATCATACAATTGCATTCCCATTACTTAGAGCATTAAACAAAATTAACAATGGACCTGTTGCGTTAGTTCATTTTGATGCTCATCTTGATACATGGGATACTTATTTTGGCGCACCATATACACATGGAACGCCATTTAGAAGGGCTCGTGAAGAAAATTTATTTTTAGATGAAGCTTCAATGCATGTAGGTATTAGAGGACCATTATATAGTAGAGATGATCTAAAAAATGATGAAAGTTTTGGTTTTAAAATAATACATTGTGACGAATTTCAAACAGAGGGAATTGATAAAATTGTAGAAAGGATAAGAAAAAGAGTGGGTGACAACCCATTATATCTCTCAATTGATATAGATGTTTTAGACCCTGCTCATGCTCCAGGAACTGGCACTCCTGAAATCGCAGGAATGACAACAAGAGAAATAGTAAATGTTTTAAGAGGTCTTTCAGGAGTGAATTTAATTTCTGCAGATGTAGTCGAGGTTGCTCCAGCGTATGATCATGCTGAACTTACATCGTTAGCTGCCGCAACAATCATATATGAATTAACAAATTTATTTGCAAATAAAAAAGTTTAGTCTACATTATTTTTAGAAATAAAAATTGTTGGTGGCTGGAATTAAATACCTAATTTGTTGATGATTTAATTTTAATTCCTTCAAGAAGTTTTAAACATTCTTTTAATTGATCTAACACAATATATTCATCAACTTTGTGAGCTTGTTCAATGGAACCGGGTCCGCACACAACAGTGCTAATACCTATTTCTTGAAATAATCCAGCTTCTGTTCCAAATGACACTACTCCTCTAGAATTATCACCGGTTAAACTTGATATCAATTCACAAGCTTGAGAATTTTCTTCTTTATCAAAACCAATAATCTCACCGATAATTTCTTTTTTAATAAATGATTTTGGATATATTTTAACCATTTCCGGCATAAGAGTTTCTTTTGCAAATTTATCTATTTCCGAATTAACAAATACACCATCTTCTTTAACAACTGGTCTTAAATCCCATTCAACATTACATTTGTCAGCAATAACATTTCTTGCGGTGCCTCCGGAAATAACTCCTATTTGTAATGTGGTATAAAGTGGGTCAAAAGTAGAATTTTTTGGAGCCCTTAATTTCAAAGTTTCTCTTATTTCTATAAGTTTATTGATATATCTAATGGCATATTCAATAGCATTCACACCCTTATGTGGAGCAGAACTATGTCCAGCCAATCCTTTAAATTGAGTATTGTATTCATAATATCCCTTATGGCCATTAATAATTTTCATACTGGTTGGTTCACCGACAATACAAATTCCATCTTTAATTCCTCTTTTAATTAATTCTTTAATTAATATAGGAGCTCCTTGACAAGCTGTTTCTTCATCAAATGTAAATGAAAAGTGAATGTCTCTATCTAAATTTGCTTTAGAAAATTCTGGCGCATAAGCAAGCGCACATGCAATAAATCCTTTCATATCGCAAGCACCTCTTCCATATAGTTTATCGTCTTTTATTGTTGCTTTAAATGGGTCTGTGTCCCAACTTTTAGAAACAGGAACAACATCAGTGTGACCAGATAATATAATTGGTTTTTTTTCATTTTGATTTTTTGCTTTTAGTGTAGCAAAAAGGTTTACTCTTTTTTTTTCATCATCAAAAGTTCTAAATGAAGTTGCACCTAAAGATTTTAATATTTCATCACAATAATCTATTAACGAGTTATTATTTTCACCAGAAACAGTTTGAAATGCAATTAAATCAGATAATATTTTAATTGAATTTTCGTATAGAGATTTTAAATTATTTTCTGTACTCATATATATTTAATTATATATTAATTTCATGAAAGAACAAATAACCTACGACATATTTGATAAAGTGGATATTCGAATTGGAACTGTAATATCTGTTAAACAAAATGAAAAAGCCAGAAAACCTTCTTTAGTTGTTGAAGTTGATTTTGGAAAAGAAATTGGAATCAAACAATCATCAGCTCAAATATCTGATTACTACAATGAAGAAAATCTAAAAGGTAAGCAAGTTATTGCAGTTTGTAATTTTCCAGAAAAAAATATAGCAGGTATTGTTTCACAAGTTTTAGTATTAGGAGCAATTGATCAAGAAGGCAAAGTTACTCTTGTTCATCCATCTCAAAAAGCTGAAAATGGTTTGCCGATTGCATAAAAATGCATCCTGAAATTTTATCTTTGTCATTATTGATGTTTGTTGCAAGTTGCTCTCCGGGGCCAAACAATATTGTTGGTTTTCACTCTGGATTTAACCACGGCATAATAAAAACCATTCCTTTGATGTTAGGTGTAATATTTGGATTTAGCACATTAGTTACAGTAGTTAACTTTGGTTTAATTAATTTATTTAAATTATACCCAATAATTCAAGAAACATTGGTTATTACAGGAAGTGTTTTTTTAATATATTTAGCTTACAAAATATCTTTTTCAAAAAGTTCTAACAACAAAGAAAATTTAAACCCTGTTAAATTTATAGATACTTTTATGTATCAATTTTTTAATCCTAAAGGTGTAATAGTGGCCATAATATCTGTTTCCACATACGTAGAAACTGGAGAAAATTTTTTAAGCCATTCTTTTTGGCTAATTGGAATTGCATTCTTTTTTGCTGTAAATAGTATAATTTTTTGGGTGTTAGCTGGAAAGTTTATGAGGAAATTTGCGACAAATGAGAAATTTATTAAATGGTTTAATTATGTTATGTCAGGGCTCCTATTGAGTTGTATAGCAACTTTTTATTACTAAAAAAAATATGAAAACTGGAACAAAAAATTCTTTTAAATCACTTAGCAAAATAACAATAAATGGTAAAGATTATAAGTATTATTCTCTAAAAGAAGCTGAAAATAATGGATTAAACGGTATATCAAAACTTCCAAAATCAATTAAAGTTTTATTAGAAAATTTATTAAGATATGAGGATGATTTAAGTGTTAATAAAAATCAAATCGAAGCAATTAAAGAGTGGTTAATAAATAAAAAATCCAAAACTGAAATAGCTTACAGACCAGCCAGAGTTTTGCTACAAGATTATACTGGAATACCAGCAGTCGCAGATTTAGCTGCAATGCGAGAGGCCGTTAAAGAGAAAAACAAGGATCCAAAGACCATAAACCCTTTGTTATCTGTAGATTTGGTAATAGACCACTCAGTGCAAGTAGACAAATTTGCTAGCAAAAATTCTCTAAAAGAAAATGTTGATATTGAATTTCAAAGAAATGCTGAAAGGTACTCTTTTTTGAAATGGGGCCAACAAGCATTTAACAACTTTAGAATTATTCCTCCAGGAACAGGTATCTGTCACCAAGTAAATTTAGAATATTTATCAAAAGTTGTTTGGACAAAAAAAATTGAAAACGAAAATTACATTTTCCCAGACACATTAGTTGGGACCGATAGTCATACAACAATGGTTAATGGATTATCTGTTTTAGGTTGGGGAGTCGGTGGAATTGAGGCAGAAGCAGGCATGCTTGGACAACCAATTTCAATGTTAATTCCGGAAGTAATTGGATTTGAAATGAAAAATGAACTTCCAGAAGGAACAACAGCAACAGATTTAGTTTTAACAGTAGTTAAAATGTTAAGAGATAAGGGAGTGGTTGGAAAGTTTGTTGAATTTTATGGAGAAGGTTTGAAAAATTTAACCTTAGCTGATCGTGCAACAATTGCTAACATGGCACCTGAATATGGTGCTACTTGTGGATTTTTCCCAATTGATGATGAAACATTAAAATATTTAAGATTTTCTGGAAGAGATAATCAAACAGTAGATATTGTCGAAAAATATGCAAAGGAGCAAGGTCTTTGGGCAAGTAATGATATTGTATTTACAGATACTTTATCTTTAGATATGACCACAGTAGTCCCGACAATATCGGGACCAAAAAGACCGCAAGATAAAGTTTTATTAACAGAAGCTGCACAAAATTTTAAAAAAATATTTGAAAAAGTATCTAAAAAAAGTGATCCAACAGTTTCTAAAGTTGCAAATGAAGAATTTAAGATTAAAGACGGAGATATTTTAATTGCCGCAATAACTTCTTGTACTAATACGTCAAATCCAAATGTTTTAATTGGAGCAGGTTTGCTTGCAAAAAAAGCGATTGAAAAAGGTTTAAAAACAAAACCTTGGGTAAAAACTTCTTTAGCACCAGGTTCGCAAGTTGTTACAGATTATTTAGAAAAATCAGGTTTAAATTCTTATTTAGATCAACTAGGTTTTAATCTTGTTGGTTACGGATGCACTACTTGTATTGGTAATTCTGGACCGCTGCCTGAAAATATTTCTGAATCTGTAAAAAAAGATAATATTTATGCTGTTTCAGTATTATCTGGAAATAGAAATTTTGAAGGTAGAATTTCACCTTTGGTTAAAGCCAATTATTTAGCTTCACCTCCTTTAGTAGTCGCATATGCTATAGCAGGATCTATGAGAGTTGATTTATATAAAGAACCTTTAGGGAAGGATAAAGATGGAAATGATGTTTATCTAAAAGATATATGGCCAAGCAATAAAGAAATAGAAGACACTTTAAGCGATTCATTAAACGCAGAAATGTTTATAAAAAGATACTCAAATGTTTCACTGGGACCAGAACAATGGCAAAAAATTAAAACAGAACAAAGTAGCATTTATAACTGGGAAGAAACATCTACTTATGTAAAAAAACCACCTTTCTTTGATAACCTATCTGATGAACCTGAAGGATTTAAAGAAATAAAAGATGCAAGACCACTATTAATTTTAGATGATATGGTAACAACGGATCATATTTCTCCAGCAGGTTCTATTCAAAAAGAAAGCCCCACAGGTGAATATTTTATGAAGTATCAAATATTGCCTAAAGATTATAATTCCTATGGCTCAAGAAGAGGAAACCATGAAGTAATGATGAGAGGAACATTTGCAAATATTCGAATAAAAAATGAGATGGCACCAGGCACAGAAGGAGGATTTACAAAACTTTATCCTGAAGAAAAGGTTATGTCAGTTTATGATGCGGTAGTTGAGTATAAAAAAAGAGGTACTGATTTAGTTGTTATTGCTGGAAAGGAATACGGCACAGGTTCCTCAAGAGACTGGGCCGCTAAGGGTGCAAAACTTTTAGGAATTAAAGCCGTATTAGCTGAAAGTTTCGAGAGAATACACAGATCCAATTTAATAGGAATGGGCATTTTACCTTTGCAATTTATTGATGATGTGAACAGAAAAAACTTAATTTTAACAGGTGCTGAATTAATAAGCATTCTTGATATTGAAAAAGGTATTAATCCTGGCGATCATGTAACTGTTAAAATAAAATACAAATCTGCTGAAGTTAAAAAAATTAAAATGTTATGCAGAATAGACACTAAAAATGAACTAGAGTATTATAAAAATGGTGGCATTCTACAATATGTGTTAAGGAATATGATTTAATGGAAGAAGATATAGAAATTATTAATGCTAATACACGTAACGAAAAAATTAAAAATTTTTTTATAAATTATAAAAAACAATTAATTGCTATTTTAGTTATAATTATTTTAGGTTTATTTGGTTTCTTTTTTTATGATGATTATAAATCAGGTAAAAAAAAGGAATTGGCAAACAAATATAATCTTGCAGTTATAAAATATAACTCAAATCAAAAAGAAAATATTGAGACAGTTTTTAAAGAAATTATCAAAGCTAAAGACAAAACATATTCTCCTTTAGCTTTTTATTTTTTATTGGATAATGATTTGATTAATTCAAACAATGAAATTAACAGTTATTTTGATATTTTGATCTATGAAGCAGACCTTGATGAAGAAATTAAAAATTTAACTATTTTTAAAAAAGGCTTATTTAATTCAGATTTTGCAAATGAAAATGAATTATTAAGTATATTAAATCCAGTAATTAAATCAGAAAGTATTTGGAAGCCTCATGCTTTATATTTAATGGCGGAATACTATTTTTCAAAAAATCAGAAACTAAAATCTAAAGAATTTTTTGATCAAATAATTAGTCTTGAAAACATTAGTTCGAAATTAAAATTAAAAGCGCAAAAAAGAATTCGTGCAGATTTCAGTGAATAGATTTTTTTTATATTTATTTTTTTTAGCATTATTATCAAATTGCAGCTTTTCAAAAAAAGATGTTGTCGAACAAGACAATAATATTCAAAATTTATTTGAAAAGGCTAAACCAATCGAAAAAGAATTAAATCCTGACCTAAAGATTCAATTAACAAAATCAACAAAAGGTAAGCCTTTTTTAAGAAATAATAGCAATAACAGTGGCAATATTAATTTTGAAACGAATTTTCAAAAAATATCCTCATTTAAGTTTAAAACCATTGATCAGTTTGATTTTACTCAGCCTGAATTAATTTTTACAGATGATAATGGCATTGTTTTTTTTGATGGCAAAGGCTCAATATTTAAAATTAATGATGATTTAAAAGAAATTTGGAAAACAAATCATTACAATAAAAAAGAAAAAAAATTAAATCCTATTTTATATTTTGCACAAAATGACCAAAATTTAATAGTGACTGATACCTTGTCAAAACGTTATTTAATTAATTTAAGTAACGGTGAATTGGTTTGGTCAAAAAATAGCTTATCTCCATTTAATTCCAATGTTAAAATTTTTAAAGATAATTTTATAACAATTGACTTTGATAATGTAATTAGGTGTTTTTCTATTAAAGAAGGAAATGAAATATGGAACTTTAAAACTGAAGATACATTCATCAAATCTCAAAAAAAATTATCATTAGTTTTAAAAGGGAAGATTGTTTATTTTATAAACAATCTGGGTGATGTCACTGCTTTAAATGTGGAAGATGGTAGTTTAGTTTGGCAAACACCCACACAAAGTAATGTAATTTATCAGAATGCATTTAGTTTAGAAAATTCAGATTTAGTATTTGCCAATAATTCAATTTATTTCTCAAATAATAAAAATGAAATATTTTCAATTGATGCAAGGTCTGGAATAGTTAAATGGAAACAAACTGTAAATTCTAGTTTAAGGCCAACAATTGTTGAAAATTTAATTTTTTCAGTTTCAGAAGAAGGATATGTATTTATCATAGAAGATCAAACAGGAAATATAGTTAGAATAACGAACGCCTTAACCAATATTGAAGACAAAAAAAACAAAATTAAACCAACTGGCTTTGTAATAGCAAGAAATAAAATTTATTTGTCTTTAAATAATGGTAGATTAGTTAAAATTGATATTGCAACAGGCATACAAGAAAATATTGTTAAACTTCACGGATCAAAAATTTCAAGACCGTATGTCCATAATGGCAATATGTATTTGATAAAAGATAATGCAATAATTAAATCCAATTAATGTTCCTTAAGTTACTTGAAAAATTAGGAAGAAAAAAAATAGTTTTAGACAGAGGACCTTCTCATCCAAAATATAATGAAGCAAAACCCTGGATAAATAGATATTATGTTCTTTTTAGAAATAGACCTAAATGGTTTCCGTTTAATATTTTAATTCATGAAATGTTAGATGATGACCATGGTGATGGAGTTCATAATCATTTATGCCCTTACATTACAATAATCTTGAGAGATGGTTACTGGGAAAGTACCAAAGATGGTAAATTCTGGAGAAAACCGGGTTATATTGGATTTAGATCTGCCAACGCATATCATAGAGTTGATTTAGAACCCAGCACAAAACCTTTAACAATTTTTATTCCTGGTCCCTTTGGATTAAGAAAAGAACCTAGATCTGAATATGGAATTGATTTTAAAATAATAAATAAATGATACAAAAATTTTATAATCTTAAGATATCTACAAAGGGTCAAAGACTTTATGAGTTTACTGATGAAACGATAAATTGGATTACAGAAAATAATTTTAAAAATGGCATGCTAAATCTTAGTATTCAGCATACAAGTGCTTCATTGATAGTCCAAGAAAACGCAGACCAGGATGTGCAAACAGATTTAATCAATTATTTTGATAAGTTGGTTCCAATGGATAATAAACTTTATGTTCATACAACCGAAGGCAGAGATGATATGCCTGCACATATCAAGTCTGCTTTAACAAATAATCAAATATCACTAAGTATCAAAAATGGAAATCTGCTTCTAGGAACTTGGCAAGGGTTGTTTCTGTTTGAGCATCGAATAAATCCTCACAAAAGATCTATTTTTCATCATTTTATTGGTGAATAATTAAAAAAAACTGTAGGTCTTGATTTTTAGAAACTGTTCTAGTTTATTATTTTAATAACTTTCTAAAAACAAATATTACAGCAAAAACCACTATAAGAGCAGCAATGCCTTGTTCACCAAGTTTATTAAGTAAATCAATTAGATTATTCGTTACTTTAGAACCAAAAAACGGCACATCCGGACCAAATAATATTTCAGCAATAACAGAAACCGCTAATAACAAAACACCAACTTCAAGAAATTTATTCAAATAATCTTTTATTTTCGAAATCCATGAATTCATAAGTATTTCCGCCCTTTTTTTAATCCCCAAACCTAATTCTTAATTGGGTTTGGGGATCTATTAACAATCAGCAAGAGGGAGATTGTCAATAATTTATTAGTTATTTATATAAATTTAGAATGATGATAGCTGCAACTAAACCAACTATCCCGGCATCACCTAAACCTTGTACTAGAGCAACTATGTTGTCAGCCACTCCTCCTACAAAAGGTACATTACCTCCCAGAAGAGAAACAACGATAGCCAAGGCTAGTAAAGATATAACTATACTAGTCAAGCTATTAATAGTGCCACCCAAACCTGATAATATTTTCATTTTATGTCTCCTTTAACGTTAAGTTAACTACCGAATCACTATAGGTAGCATGACCTATCATTAACATACCACATATTGATTAAAAGTTAATAATAACCAATAAAATCAACAATAATTTAATCATTAATTATAATTTATAAAATAATTCCAATCTTACTGAGACATTGCTTGTCTTTGTTTTCTTCTACAGAATAGGTCCATTTGGTTCAGAAATGATAATGTAATTATTTATTCAGTAGTTTTTGATACATTTCTTGATCGGTATCACCTTCACAACCTATTAACAAAACATTAGAACTAGAATTTAAATTAAATTTTTTTTTAATTTTTTCATCATTACAACTGGCAATTAGACTTATAACTCCAGGAGCTGCGTTTTCTCCAGCAATTATTTTATTTTCACCAAAACTTGCATTTCCTAATAATTTCATAGCTCTTGGAATATCGTCATCAGGTAAACTAATGCAATAATTTACAGAATTTTTTAGTATTTCCCATGGAACTAAAGATACTTCACCACAAGACATTCCTCCCATTAAACTTTCTCTTATGATATTAATTTTTTCAATTTTGCCAGTTTTTATACTTTCCATAACACAAGCCGCACTATCTGGCTCTACAACAATCATTGTTGGGATATTTTTTAAATATCTTGCGGTACCTGCGATTATTGCTGCTGCCATACCACCAACGCCTGCTTGTAATATTATATGAGTAATTTCTTCATTCTTTATTTGATCAACAATTTCTTTCATCATGACCGAGTAACCAGCCATAGTTAATGTTGGAATTAACATATAATTTTTCCAAGCAACGTCTTGAACGATTTGCCAATTATTTTCTGTAGATTGTTTAATACATTCTATTAAAGAGTTTTCATAGTTTCCTTTAACTTTAATAACATCAGCACCAAGATCTTCCATTGCTTTACCTCTAGCATCACTTACATATTCGCTAATAAAAATTTTGCATTTAAGACCCAATCTTCTTGCTCCCCAGGCCACAGATCTACCATGGTTGCCTGCTGTTGCGGTAGAAACAGTAATATCTTTATTTCCTTTGGTAACTTTTTCAACTGCATAAGCTCCACCTAAAGCTTTAAAAGACTTAAGATTAAATCTTTTTGACTCATCTTTGTAATAAATTTTATTTAGATTTAATTCTTTAGAAAGTTTCTTTAAAAGAAGAAGGGGGGTAGGGTTGTAATTTTTCCATTTAGATATACTTAAATATGCTTCATCAATTTCTTCTTTGGATAAAGTTTTTAATATTTCTTCTTTACTGAATGAGTAATTTTTATTTTCAATACAAGAAGAGTATTTCCATAAGTGACCGTTAGATATAATAGTCATATATTAACAGTCTAGAGTATTAGATCTTTCCCATTTTGTAATTTTTTTTGTTTTATCAAAAGTTTCTTTTTGCTTGAATTCTTCAATTTCTGAGTTTCTTAATTTTAGATAACTGTTTATTGTATTTTCACCAAAAGAATTTTTCATATCTTTATTATTTTTTAATTTTTCTAAAGATTGATCTAAATTGTCAGGTAACTTTGGTAGATTTGGATATTTTTTGTAGTCTGTATACATGTTGCAATCCAAAGGTTTACCAGGATTAATATTGTTTTTTAATCCATCAAGTCCAGCTGCTAAAATTCCCGCTTGTAAGAGATAGGGATTTACCGATCCATCCATCAACCTTAATTCAAATCTTCCTGGATCAGGAATTCTAATCATGTGGGTTCTATTGTTTCCAGTATATGAAATACTACTTGGAGACCACGATGCACCAGATTTTGTTGGTGGTGCATTTATTCTTCTGTAACTATTTATAGTAGGGTTAAAAAAAGCAGATAGTGATTCTGCATTTTTTATTATACCACCTAAAAAGTTGTAAGCCATTTTGCTTAATCCTAATTTGTCAGAGTTATCTAAAAATTTATTTTTTTTTCTTCTCCAGACTGAAATATGAGCATGACATCCATTACCAGTTAAATTTTCAAATGGTTTCGGCATAAATGTTGCTCTTAATCCGTGTTTTTCAGATATAGTTTTAACCATAAATTTAAAGAAAGCGTGCCTATCAGCTGTGACCAAACAATCTGAATAATCCCAATTCATTTCAAATTGACCATTTGCATCTTCATGATCGTTTTGATAAGGACCCCAGCCCATTTCAATCATACTGTCACAAATTTCTTTAATTAAATCATATCTTCGCATTAATGCAGATTGATCATAACAAGGTTTAGATTGAGTATCTCTTGGATCTGCAATTGATGATCCATTTGGAGTTATTAAAAAATACTCACATTCTACTCCAGATTTCATTATTAAATCTTTTTTTGTTAATTCTTTTATTTGTTTTTTCAGCATTACTCTTGGAGATGCATCAACAGGCTTTCCATTCATCCATAAATCTGAAGCTAGCCAACCAACTTCTTTATTCCATGGTAATTGAATTAAACTATTGGGATCTGGTATAGCAAACATATCAGCATCAGCTGGAGTCATATCTAACCAAGCGGCAAATCCGGCAAAACCTGCTCCTGATTTTTGCATTTCTTTAATTGCATGTGCAGGAACCAATTTAGATCTTAAAACACCAAACAAATCTACAAAACTAATTAAAAAATACTTAATTTTTTTTTGTTTTGCTATTTTTGATAAGTCTTTTGCCATAAAAAAATCATTTAAAAAATTAAATGTCTATAAGATATTAGTAAAAAAAGTATTATAATAATAATTGCTAAAAAAAGTCCATACTTAGCATTTGGCCAAGCAATTCGACTCATTCGTTGTGGTATTTCTGGTTTTTTTTGATCTTTGTCGGACATAATAACTTTTTTAAACTTAACAAAAAAAAGGGCGCTGACAAAAGCAGCGCCCTAATTTTTAATATTTTTTAATATTACCACTCAGCAATATTACTTTTATAGTCGTTTGGTCCATGTTTTCCCTTAGCTAACTTTTCTTGCTCTTCAGCCTCTCCATTAGCTGTGGAAACTGTCCATGCTAGCCAGAATATGATTCCAGCTAATAACCACCACATTTCGGAACCAACCATCGGATAAACTTGTCCTGCCACTTCACTTGCAGACAAATGATCAATCCAATTTGTTACTGTAGCCATAAGTTGTTTCTCCTATCTATTTGACGAAGCAACGGCTCTTTCATCTTTTCGAGCTTGCTCCATTATGTTGTAGTCTAGTCCAGCTAATTCTACGTCACGTGGTATACGTAATTTACCCATACCTTGAAGTATTTTAGCAAGTATCCAGCCTGGTAAGAAACCAAGAACTCCGAACATAATAATTGCTCCGATAATCATTCCAAGAGGATTGATTGGTGCATAATCTGTACCAACCCACATTGATCCTACACCGTATCCAGATGAAGGATATCCCCATAAAACAAAACCGCAAATTACAAGTCCGACAACTCCCGCATAACCATGCACGGCAACTGCGCCAACGGCATCATCAATTTTAAACCTACGTTCAACCCAGTAATGCAATTTATATGCAATTGCTGTACCAACGCCCGCAATAATTAGTGATTGCATTGGGTGATACAAGTCATTACCTGCTGAAGCAGCTATGATACCAGCTAGTCCTCCTGAGTAAGTCCAGAATGGATCGCCTTTTGATATCCAGTATCCCGCTAACAATCCTCCAGCTAAAGATAGCAAGAAGTTCATTGTAATACCGCTTAGTG
>CAJXDV010000009.1 GCA_913052435.1 uncultured Pelagibacteraceae bacterium | reverse complement strand
ATGTTAAAGCAATAATTTTCGATGCTTATGGCACATTATTTGATGTCAACTCTGCAGCTGAAAAATGTAAAGATAAAATAGGTGATAAGTGGGAGAGTTTTGCAAATTATTGGAGAACAACGCAACTAGAATATACTTGGCTTCGAAGTTTAATGAAGAAACATAAAGATTTCTGCCAAATAACAGAGGATAGTTTAGATAAATCAATGAAAGCTTTTAAAATTGACAGTTCAATGAGAGATGAGCTCTTAGATTTATACAAAATTTTATCTACATTCCCAGAGGTAAAAGAAGTTTTAAATAATCTTAAAGAAAAAAATTATAAACTTGCAATTCTTTCAAATGGAACGCCTGCCCTGCTTAATAAATTGGTTAAAAGCAATAATTTAGAAAGTATTTTTGATGACATTTTTTCTGTTGAAGAGGTTGGAATTTATAAACCAGACTCAAAGGTTTACGATATTCCAATTAAAAAATACCAAATACAAAAAGATGAAGTTGTATTTTTAAGTGCAAATACTTGGGATGTGTCTGGTGGAGGAAATTACGGATATAACTCAGTATGGGTAAATAGAAATAATAATATTTTTGATTATCTTGACTACAAACCTCAAGACCAAGTTAAACATCTTGGAGAAATACTTGATTTAATTTAGCAAATTATTACATCGTCAACTATGAAAATTATTGAAGTAAGCAAAATTATTGAACCAATTCCAGCTTCTGACGGTGCTGGTGTAAAACTAAAAAGAAGTATTGGTGTTGAGCCAAATTATTTTGATCCATTTTTAATGTTAGATGAATTTGGATCAGAAAATAAAGATGATTATATTGGAGGCTTCCCTCCTCACCCTCACAGAGGAATTGAAACAGTGACTTATATGCTTCAAGGAGAATTTGAGCATAAGGATAGTACTGGTGCAAAAGGAAGAATGACTTCTGGTGATGTTCAATGGATGAAAACTGGTAGTGGAATAATTCATTCTGAAATGCCAACTATGTCTAAAGGTAGACTTCACGGATTTCAGTTATGGATAAATATGCCAGCAAAATTAAAAATGAGCAAACCTGATTATATCTACATAGACTCAGATAAAATGCAGGTTCATAAAGATAGTGATAAACAAGTAAAAGTTATAGCTGGTAGATTTAAAAATGTTGAAGGTCCTGTAAAAAAACACGATGTCGAACCTATTTATTTTGATGTAGATATTGAAAAAGATAAAGAATTTAACTTTCAACTACCTTCAACTCATAACTCTTTTATTTATCTAATAAATGGTGAAATCAAAATAGGAGAACAAACACACGACAAAGTTAAAAATTCAACTTTAATCTTGTTATCTAAAGGTGAAAAGCTTCTTGTTTCTGCTTTAACAAAAGCTAAATTTTTACTGATATCAGGCAAACCAATAGGTGAAAAAATTACTAGAGGTGGACCATTTGTGATGAATACTAAATCAGAAATCTTGCAAGCTGTCCAAGATTATCATAATGGTACATTTGTAAAAAAATGAAAGCAGTAAAAATTGAAAAAACTGGCGGGCCTGAAGTTTTAAAAGTTGAAGAAATTACTTTAGGTAAACCTGGTAATGATGAAGTATTAATAGAACATGTTGCAATAGGATTAAATTATATAGATACCTACCATAGATCTGGACTCTACCCTTTAACATTGCCAACAGGAATAGGAATAGAAGCATCAGGAATTATTAAAGAAGTTGGGCCCAATGTATCAGAATTTTCTTTAGGAGATAAAATAGCTTATGCCGGTCAACCACTTGGAGCTTATTGTACTCACAGAATTTATCCAACTAAAAACTTGGTAAAAGTTCCGGAAAATATAGATTTAAACAACATCGCAACTCTTATGACAAAAGGCCTAACTGTTTTTTATTTATTATACAAAACTTATGCGGTTAAGGCAGGTGAAACAGTATTATTTCATGCTGCTGCTGGAGGAGTAGGCCAAATATTCTGTCAGTGGGCTAAAAGTTTAAATGTAAAAGTCATAGGCACTGTTGGAAGCGATAAAAAGATAGATTTGGCAAAAAAATATGGTTGTAATGAAGTAATAAATTATTCAAAAGAAGATTTTGCAAAAAAAGTAATGGAACTAACAAATGGCAAAGGTGTACCGGTAGTTTATGATGGAGTTGGAAAATCTACATTTGAAAAATCTTGCGAATGTTTACAGGTAAGAGGAACGATGATTTCTTTTGGAAATGCTTCAGGTGCACTTGATCCAATAGATGTTCCAAAAGTATTACAGCCAAAAGGTTTATATTTTGTTAGACCTTCAATGCAGCAATATTTAAGAACCAATAAAGAATTAAATGAAGCGACTAATATGTTATTTGAAAAAATTAGTTCTGGAAAAATTAAAATTGAAATATTTAAAAAATATAAATTAGATGAAGTTGAGACGGCTCACAGAGATTTACAAGCAAGAAAAGTTATAGGACCAGCAGTAATTATACCTTAATCTAAATCTATTTTCATATCAGACAAATGTAATTTCAAAGTTTCAGTGGATAAATGTATGTCTCTAATAAAAAATAATACTGAAATTATCATTGTCAAACAACATGATCCAAAAATAATTCTTGCTAAAAAAATCATATCTAAATAGAGAGCAAAAACTGTTAGCATATTAAACAAAAAACCAAAACTTGCACATCCAAGTGTATATTTTAACCATTTAACTCTTCCATTTAAATTTTTTAACTGTTTTTCCCACTCTTGAGGAATATGTTTTTCCCAAACATATTCATCGTGTATTTTTCTAATTAAATTGCTTAAAGTATGAAAACGATTACCATAAACACTCATCAATAATGGAATCGCAGGAAACATTAATGCTGTTACAGTATAATCTATATTCATTACGAATCAGTTTGATTATGAATCTTGCCTTTGTTATTTACAAGTAAATTATAATGCAAAACATCAGATTATTTATTGAACTCACAAGACTAAATAAACCAATTGGCTTTATGCTTCTCTTCTGGCCATGTATCTGGGGTTTAACTATTGCATATAACTTTAACTCCAGTTTTAATAATTTCTTATTTTATGGAATTCTATTCTTATTGGGAGCTATACTTATGAGATCTGCCGGATGTATAATAAATGACATAGTTGACAGAAATATTGATAAAAAAGTTGAGAGAACAAAAAATAGGCCAATAGCATCTAAAAAAATTTCTGTAAAATTTGGGTTGTTATATGTTTTTATTTTATGTGGCTTAGCTTTTTTAGTTTTGATAAATTTTAATCAATTTACAATCATAATGGCTCTACTTTCAATGCCATTTGCGTTTACCTATCCTTTAATGAAAAGATTTACATATTGGCCGCAATTATTTTTGGGCATTACTTTTAATTATGGACTAGTTTTGGCTTGGACTTCTATAAATAATGAGATCTCTTTAATTCCTATTTTATTTTATATTGGAGCCATATTTTGGACACTAGGCTACGACACAATATATGGATATCAAGATATTAAAGATGATGAGATTATAGGAGTTAAATCAACTTCAATTAAGTTTAAAAAAAACCCAAAGAAATTTATTTTTATATGTTATTTAATTTTTATAGCTTCACTGGTGTTTATAGGAACTTTAATGAATTTTAAAATTTTTTATTATCTATTTTTAATTATTCCAATAACTCATTTGATTTTATTTCAAATTAATAAATTAAATGTTAACGACTCTAATGATTGTCTGATAAAATTTAAAAGTAATAACATTCTAGGACTTGTAATTTTTATTAACCTATTAATAGGAAAAATCATATAAATGTCGAATATACAAATTTTAAAAAGACTATATAAAGATTATACAAAAAATTTTTTAAATAAAATTTTTCTTGCAGTTTTTTTCTCGATTTTAGTCGCTATTAGCACATCTGCTACCGCTTGGCTTTTGGATCCTGCCATAGAAAAAATTTTTTTAAATAAAGATCAAACCTTAATTTTTGTTATTCCTATTTTAATTATTATTGCATTTTCAACAAAAGGAATTTCTCTTTATATTGCAAAAACTTTAATGATCAAAGTTGCTGAGGAGGTTAAAAAAAAATTACAAATTAATATGCTTTCATCTTTCATAAAAGCAGATACTGAATACATAGAGAACAGACACTCTGGAAAATATATTTCAAATATAAATTTTGATGTGAATCAAATTACAGGAATGTTGAGTACTTCTTTTTTAAATTTTTTTAAAGATGGATTGACTTTAGTAGGTTTGCTTGTTGTGATGTTTATTCAGAATTGGATTTTATCATTGATCGCTTTAATTATGATACCTCTAGCCTCAATCACAGCAAAAAGATTAGGAAAAAGAATGGCAAAAGTTGCTACTGAGGCGCAAGAAAGATCGGGAGATCTTAGTAAATATTTAATTGATTTATTCAAAAACCACAAAATTATTAAAATATTTCAAAGAGAAAACTTTGAATATGAAAGATCAGAAAAATTCGTCAATGAATTAAAAGAAAAATCAATAAAAATCGCAACCATTTTAATTAGAGCGACTCCAATAATGGAGGTTTTAACTGGAACAATGATTGCTATATTAATTTATTATTCAGGTAAAATGATAATTAGTGGACAATTAAGTATAAATAATTTTTTTTCATTTTTAGCTGCAATGATGTTGGCCTATCAACCTGTTAAATCTTTAGCAACAATAAACATTGGAGTTGGTCAAGGTTTGTCTGCAGCAAAAAGAATACTGCCAATTATTGATATACAAAATAAGATTAATAAAAATGAAAATGAAAAAAATCTAAATTTAATAAATGGGACAATAACATTTAATAACGTAAACTTTAATTATTTGTCCAACGAAGATAATGAAGTTCTCAAAAATATTAATTTTGAAATAAGCGGTGGCAAAATGATTGCGTTAGTAGGTTATAGTGGTTCGGGAAAATCAACACTTTTAAATCTAATTCCAAGAATATATGACTCCACATCTGGTGATATCTTTATAGATGGACAATCCATAAAAAAAGTAAATCTCGACTCTTTAAGAAAGGAAATTTCAATAGTTGATCAAAATACAACATTATTTGATGATACCGTCTATAATAACATTAAATATGCGAAGCCCGATACTTCAGAAGAGGAAATTTACAAAGCTGCTGAACTATCCATGTGTTTAGATTTTGTAAATAATTTAGAGAAAAAATTTGAGACTATAATTGGCGAAAATGGAGTAAAATTATCCGGAGGCGAAAAACAGAGACTGTCAATTGCTCGTGCTTTTTTAAAAAATAGCAAAATTATACTTTTGGACGAGGCAACTTCATCTTTGGACTCTGACACAGAAGACAAAATTCAAAAAGCACTTAATATTTTAACCTCAAATAAAACAACAGTGGTAATTGCTCATAGACTCTCTACTATTTTAAATTCGGATAAAATATATGTGATGGATAAAGGCGCAGTTGTTGACTCTGGCAAACATGAAGAATTATTAAAAGACTCAGAAATTTATAAGAATTTTTACAACAGACAGATAAAAAATAGTTAATGTATTTTTTTTATGAGTTTTTAGGATTAATAATTGTAATTTTCTCTCCGATTATTATTTTATTTAGAGTTATATCTGGAAAAGAAGATCCAAAAAGATTTATAGAAAAATTTTGCATTTACTCAAATAAGATATCAAATAAAAAAACAATCTGGATACATGGGGCTAGCGTTGGTGAAATCGTAAGTATAATTCCAGTTGTTAAAGAACTCGAAAAAAATAAAAAGGTAAAAAGAATTCTAATTACTTCCTCTACAACAAGCTCTGCATTGGTTTTTTCTAAATATAAATTTAAAAAAACAATTCACAAATATTTTCCAATAGATACTAATTATTTTTCAAATAAATTTATTAAATATTGGAAGCCACAATTATCTATTTTTGTTGAGTCTGAAATTTGGCCAAACATGTATAAAAATTTACATTTAAAAAAAATTCCAATTATCCTTTTAAATGCGAGAATAACAAAAAAAAGTTTTAATAACTGGAAAATTTTTTCTAATTTTTCAAAAAATTTATTTAATAAAATTTCTTTAGCTTTGCCTCAAAATTTTGAAACATTAAAATACTTGAAAACTCTTGGTGTAAAAAATTTAAGAATCGCAGGAAATTTGAAATATTATGGTGAAAAAAAATCTCATAAAACAAATCTAAACCTTAAAAATAAATTTAAAAATAGACAAATTTGGTGTGCAGCTAGCACTCATCAAAATGAAGAATTGTTAGTTGGAAAAGTTCACAGAAAAATAAAATTGATCAAGAAAAATTTATTAACAATAATAATTCCAAGACATATAAATAGATCGGATGTTATAATTAATGATTTAAAAAAAATTGGATTAAAAATCGTAACACATTCATCTTTGAAAAAAATTAATAAAGATACAGATATTTATTTAGTAGATGCTTATGGAGAAGCATCAATGTTTTATAAAATATCTAATGTTACCTTTTTGGGAGGTTCCTTAATATCTCATGGAGGACAAAATCCGCTCGAACCAGCCAGATTGGGCAACTATATTGTGCATGGACCAAATATACAAAATTTTAAAGAAGTTTACACCATGTTGGGAAATCTTAATATATCATCTAAAGTTAATAATGTTTTTAACATGCAAAAAATAATACTGAAAAAAATAAAATATAAGCAATCTCGATTATTAAATCAAAAATTATTTTCAATTGGAAAAAAAATACTTATCAAAAATTTATTTGAGATTAAAAAATATATCTAATGAAGATAATTAAGCCAGTTTTTTGGAGTGAAAAAAATTTCTTATCATTATTATTATACCCTTTAACTGTTCTTACTTTTTTGATTAATCTAATTAAAAAATTTTCTGTTAAAAAAAAATTTTCTATAAAAACAATTTGTATTGGCAATATTTGTGTTGGTGGAACAGGAAAAACACCTTTGTCAATAAAAATTGATAAAATTTTAAAAAAAAAATATAAAACTGTATTTGTTAAAAAAAAATATAGTGATCAGTCTGATGAACAAAGTCTATTAAGATCTAATGGAAATTTAATATGTACAAATTATAGGGATAATGGTCTTAAAATTGCACAAAAACTTAAATATGATGTTGCTATAATGGACGATGGCCTTCAAGAAAAAAGTATTAAATACGATTTAACTATTGCCTGTTTCAATACATCTGAAGGAATAGGAAATGGTTTATTATTGCCTGCTGGCCCCTTAAGAGAAAACATTTCAGCAATTAAAAATTATGATGCAATTTTTTTAAATGGAGAAAAGAAAAACAAGAAACTTTTTTTATTGTTAAAAAAAATAAATAATAATTTAAAAATTTTTGAAGGTAAATATGTGCCATTAAATATAAAAAATTTTAATAGAAATAAAAAATTTATTATTTTTTCAGGATTGGGAAACCCTGAAGAATATGAAAGAACTTTAAAAAAATATAAATTTAAAATAAAAGAGAAATTTGTTTTTCCTGACCATCATAAATTTTCAAATTCGGAAATAAAGAAAATAAAAAAAATAGCAAAAAATAATAAATTAGAAATAATTACAACCGAAAAGGATTATTTTAGATTAAATAATAAAAATAAAAAAAATATAAAATTCTTAAAAGTAAATTTGCAAATTAAAAACATTAAAAAATTTTCACGCTTTTTAGAAGAAAGATTATGAAAAAAATAATATATTTTTTTGAATTTGTAATTATTTATGCGCTATTTATTCTTTTTAGAATAATTGGTTATAAAATTTCTTCAAATTTAGGATTTATAATTGGAAAGTTTTTTGGTCCAATTTTTAGGTCCAAATCTCTTATAATTGAAAATCTCAAAAAAGCTAAAATTTCATCAAAAATAAATAATTATCAAATTGCAAATAATGTATTGGGTAATTATGGAAGAATTTTCGCTGAGTACCCTCACTTAAAAAATTTTAGAAATAATAAGCTTAATAATTTTATTAAAATAGACGGAAAAGAATATTTAGAAAAAATTAAAAAAGAAAATAGAAGAACAGTCTTTATTTCAGGTCATTTTAATAATTTTGAATTAATGGCTATGCAAATAGAAAAGGCAGGTATCGATTTGGCGGCAATTTATAGGCCTTTAAATAATGTTTTTTTAAATAAAACTATGGAAAAAATAAGAATAGATCATATTTGCAAAAAACAAATTAAGAAAGGTAGATCTGGAACAAGACAATTAATTAAATGTTTAAAAAAGGGAACATCAGTTGCTTTAATGATTGATCAAAGAGTAAGAGAAGGTTCAAAAGTAAATTTTTTTGGAAATTTAGCTACAACTACAACTATCCCGGCACAATTAATCAAAAAGTATAAATGTCAATTGGTGCCAATCTATATTAAAAGATATAACAATTTTTATTTTAAAATGTACGTGTCTAAACCCATTATAGTAAATTCAAAGAAATCAATTGAGGAAATAACTTTATTTTTAAACAATATTTTAGAAAAAATGATAATTAAAAATCTTGATCAATGGATTTGGACGCACGATAGGTGGAAAAAGTAATATTATTTTTTCATCAACTTTTCTCTTTTAATTGACGCCTCAATATAAGAAAAATAAGACTCTTGATCTTCTACATTCCAATATTTTAAATTTTCTAAAAGAATTTTTTTTCCTGAAATAGCGCAGATAACATGATCACCTTCTTCTATTATTTCAAAATTATTTGGCAAAAATTTTAATTTAGCTAACTTGTTTTTCATTTATAAGATATATATTTGAATATATGAAAATTGCAATTTTGGGGAGTGGTGGAAGGGAACATGCTTTAGCATTTCAAATATCAAAGTCTCCAAAACTTAAAAAAATGTACTGTATACCAGGCAATGCCGGAACTGGCATAATTGCAGAAAACGTAAAAATAGAAATTGATGATTTTAAAAAAATTTACGAATTTGTTGAAAGTGCAGATATAGATTTGGTAATTGTTGGTCCAGAGAAACCTTTGGTTAATGGAATTGTAAATTTTCTAGATAAAAAAAATGTTAAAGTTTTTGGACCAAAACAAGAAGTGGCTCAACTAGAAGGATCAAAAATTTTCACGAAACAAATTTGTGAAAAATATAAAATACCAACCGCAAAATTTGGAACTTTTAAAAATAAAGAAGAAACTTTCAAATTTTTGCAAAATGTTAAAATGCCTATAGTAATTAAAGCTGATGTTTTAGCTGCAGGTAAAGGGGTTTATATTTGCAAAGATCTGGAAAGTTCAAAAAATGCTACAATTGAAATATTTAATGGAAAATTTGGAAAAGCTGATCACATATTAGTTGAAGAATTTTTAGAAGGTGAAGAAATGAGTTATTTTATTATATCTGATGGAAAAAGTTTCAAAAGTTTTAATACTGCTCAAGATCATAAAAGAGTTGGAGAGGGAGATGTGGGTAAAAATACAGGCGGTATGGGAGCTTATTCTCCATCAAGTCTTTTAAACCCTGAGCTAGAATCAAAAATAATTAATCGAATAATAAAACCAACTCTAAATGCTATAAGTGAAATTGGAGAGACATATGTAGGTTTTTTGTATGCTGGACTTATGATTAAACATAATGATCCATATCTAATTGAATATAATGTTAGAATGGGTGATCCAGAATGTCAGACCATATTACCTTTACTAAAGTCTGATTTGTTAGATTTAATAATCTCATGTTGCGAAAAAAACTTAGAGAAACAAAATATAGAATGGTATGAAAAAAAAAGCCTTTGTATCGTTCTATGTTCAAATGGATATCCTGAATCCTATAAGAAAAATATTGAAATCCAAAATTTTAATAATTTAAAACAAGATAAAAATAATTTTATCTTCCATGCGGGAACCGAAATTATAAGTGACAAAATTTATGCAACAGGTGGTAGGGTTTTAAATTTTGTATCTACTTCTGATGAATTTATAAAATCAAGAAATCAAATAATTGAACAAATAAAAAAACTAAGTTGGAAAAATGGTTTTTATAGAAGTGATATAGGTCACAAAGTTATAAACAAATGAGAATTATAGGAGGTTATTTAAAAGGTAAAAAAATACTTGATCCTTTAGATAATTCGACTCGACCATTAAAAGATTTAGTTAGAGAGTCAATTTTTAATATTGTAGAACATTCCAAAAATGAATTTGTAGACCTAAAAAAAGCAAAAGTTCTTGATTTATTTGCAGGCACCGGCTCATTTGGAATAGAATGTTTGTCAAGAGGTGTCAGCCAAGTAGTTTTTTTTGAAAATTATTCAAAGTCGATTGAGATATTAAAAAAAAATATTGACCAACTAAGTCTAAATAAAAAAGCTCAAATTATCAATAAAAATGCTTACAACATAAATCTAACTAACTTAATTTATAAAAATTTTGATTTAGTTTTTTTAGATCCTCCATTTAAAGACACCAAAATAAATCAATTAGTTGCTGAAATAAAAAAATTAAAAATTGCAAACAAAAAAACTTTAATAATCATCCATAGAAACAAGAAATTAGAAGAACAAATTTCTAAAGATCTAACTATCTTGAGGGAAAAAAAATATGGATTATCAAAAATTATTTTTGGTAAAATAATTTAGATGAGAATTTTTCTAGTTTCAGTCTTAACAAGCTCTACAGAAGGTTGATCAAAAGGATTTACATTTAAAAGTCTTCCTAGCAAAATAGTTTCTAATATAAAAAAGCAAAATAATTCACCTAAAGTTTCTTCACTTCTACATAATACTTTCAGGCTCCTAAAGGGTAATTTTTTTTTTTTAAATATATTTTCAGTTGCTTTTTTTTGAGAATTTAAAATTTCATAAAAATTTTTGTTTTTTAATTTTGAAAATTGACTAAACAAATAGAAACTGTCTAATATAGGTGACTCATTATCTTCAACACTAAAAAAAGTAAAAAAATTATTTTTAGGTCCATCTAAATATAGTTGAAGCAAACTATGATTATCTTTGGGCATTGTAGAAATAATTGGCAATATCCCCTTTGATTTTTTTCCAAGACTTTCGGCCGTTAATTGTTGATACCACCTAAAAAAACTATCTGATTTTTCATCATAATTTAAAATGATAGAATTTTTTTTGCTCTTGGTTGTATAATTATAAATGAAACTTACATTTTCAATCAAAGCATTAATAAATGACTTGCTTTTTATAAGATTATTAAATCTTTTGAACTTTTTTTCATTTAATCCCATTATTTCAGCAGGAAGCATTCCAACTTCTGATAATACCGAATATCTTCCTCCTATGAAATTTTTATGTTCAAATACTTCTGCTTTTAATTTTCTTGCAAGCAAAGATAAATAATTATCTGTTTTTTCTGTAATGATTACATTTTTATTTTTTTTTTGATTTTTTAGTATCAAATTAAAATTAGAAATTGTTTCAAGAGTATTTCCTGACTTTGATATTATTAAATTAACTTTTTTATATTTTGACTTTGAAATTTTTTGGTATTGCAAATTATTAAAAAATGAAAAATTTTTTTTTACTTTATGATTTAAAAAATCATATATTGCTTCAGTTCCAAGGATTGAACCGCCCATTCCAACTAAATTAAATGAAGAAAATTTTTGTAAGTTTTTAATATTTTTTTTTCTATAGCTATACTTATAGTTTTTGGTTAAAGATTTTAATAAAGGATATTGTTTAAGCAAATTTTGATTTCTAAAGAATTTGTTTAAAATGATTTTTTGTTTTTTATTTTTTTTTCCTAGAAAATTCTTGAAAATTATATTCTTTGTAAACATTCAACTATTGAATTTTTTTTAGTATAGTACTTTCAATGCCAGTAGGTTGGTCAGAATTATTTTCCTGGTTATTATTTTCCTTAATCTTTAAAAGGTCTTTAATTTCTGAAGAATCGGTAATTTCCTCTTGATAAAATTCTTGATTTCCTGGAGTTGGAAGTTTTTCAAAATCTGGAGGCATCACTAATGGATTTTTTTTTTGGACTAAAAATTCATCACTTTGATCTGATCTTTTTTTGCTTTGAAATGCATCTTTTGCACTCTGACAGGAATATAAAAAAATAGTAATAATAATTATAGTTAAAATGTTTAATTTTTTTTTTATCATTTTTATTTTTTATAATTTAATAATTCAGAAAAAATAAGACATAAAATACCTAATGTTATAAATATATCTGCAACATTAAAAATAAACCAGTGGTAACCTTTATAATTTAAATCTATGAAATCTGGTACAGCATTGTAGTAAATTCTATCAAATAAATTTCCAAATGATCCGCCCAATATTGCAAGCAAAAAGTAGGTTTTTATACTTTTTTCGTTATATATTAAATAAATAATTATTAAATTTATCAATAAAATTAGAAAAGAAATAACATTATAAGTAGATTTTTGATCAAAAGATAACAAACCGAAGCCAATACCTTTATTCCATACTAAGTATAAATTCAGAAATGAATTTACATAAATATCAAGTTTTCCTGTTTCTTCTACGATGTTAAGAATTAATATTTTCGTTATTCTGTCCAGGAAAAAAATTAATACTAATAATATAATGCCAATAATAACTTTTTTTATTTTTTCGCTATTCATTAAAGTTTTAAATGACCATGTCTCTCACAATCATTCTCGCTAATTTTCCAACAAACTGGACATTTATTACCTATAGCCTTTTGGGTATTAACTTGAATATCACTCTTTATTTTATCATCTTTTATAATTGATGCAGATGAAGTTATACAAATTTCTGAAAAATCCTCATTCTTTGCTATATTATAAAGTTCATCTTTTAGTTTAATTTGAATATTTGCTTCAAGACTTGATCCTATAATTTTATCTGTTCGCTGAGTTTCTATGCTAATGTTAGCCTCGTCTCTAATTTTTTTAATTTTTTCCCAATTTGCATTTAATTCTTCATTTTTCCAATTTTCTGGTATTTCAACAAAGTTTTTTAAATGAATACTATTTTCTTTCTCTTCCTTATTTATCAATCTATAAATTTCTTCACTAGTAAATGATAGTATTGGAGCAAACCATTTTAATAAACACTGAAGTATAATATTTAAAACTGATATACAGTCTGATCTTTTTTTTGAATCTATTGGATCACAATAAAGAAGATCTTTTCTAATATCAAAATAAAAAGCAGATAATTCAACTGTACAAAAGTTTAATAGTTCTTTGTACAAATTATGAAAATTATATGATTTAAAATATCTATGAAAATTTTTATTGATTAGATAAATTCTGTGCAACATATACTTTTCAAGATTGGGCAACTTACTAACGTCTATATTTTCGAAACAATTCTTTTCATAATCGTCGCGAATATTTCCTAATAAATACCTAAAAGTATTTCTTATTTTTCTATATGACTCTGCGTGTTGATCTAAAATTGAGTAGTCAATTCTTAAATCCTCTGCATAATTTGAAGATGCTACCCAAATTCTTAAAATATCAGCTCCATATTTTTTCAATATATCCTCTGGTGCAATAACATTTCCCATTGATTTTGACATCTTGTGTCCTTTGCCATCAACTACAAAACCATGCGATAAAATGCTCTCGAAAGGAGCTCTACCTCTTGTTCCACAAGACTCTAATAATGATGAATGAAACCAGCCTCTATGTTGATCAGAGCCCTCTAAATACATTGAAGCTGGCCATTTTAAATCTTCTCTTTTTTCTAAAACATAAGAATGAGTTGATCCACTATCAAACCAAACCTCTACTATGTCACTTATTTTATCATAGTCTTCTGATTTATATTTTTGGCCTAAAAATTTCTGTGCCTCATCTGAAAACCAACAATCAGATCCTTCTTTTTCAAATATTTGTGCAATATTTTCGAATACTTCCTCATCAATTAGCGCCTTTCCATCCTTCTTAGATAGAAAAATAGGCAAAGGAACTCCCCAAACTCTTTGTCTTGAAACACACCAATCTGGTCTGGTTTCTATCATAGATTTTATCCTTTCTTTTGCTTTTCTAGGATAAAATATCGTATCATCAATAGCTTTAAGTGATTTTGTTCTTAGACCGTGACTTTCCATTGATATAAACCATTGGGCTGTAGCTCTATGAACTAAAGGAGCTTTTGATCTCCACGAGTGTGGATAGGAATGTGTCAACTTTCCATTTGCAAGAAGTTTTTTTTGGTTTTTTAAATTTTCTATAACAATCGGATTGGCTTTAAAAATATGAATGCCTTCAAATTTAATTACATTATTTGTATATTTTCCATCATCATCAACTGTCTCTAAAGCTTTAATATTATTATTTATACACAAATTGAAATCATCAGGTCCATGACTCGGTGCACAATGTACAATTCCTGAACCTTGATCTATTGTAATAAATCTAGCCTCCAGCATAGGAATATCGTAGCTATATCCAATATCTAAAAATGGATGCGTACAGATTGTTCCTTTAAATTCTTTGCCTAAAAATTCTTTCTCTATAACAAAATTTTTTATTTCACATTCTTTAATTATAGATTCTAGTAGATCTTTAGCGACTACGATTTTCTTATTTTTGAAGTCTCCTTCATCGTTAATTATAATAATTGAATAAGTTAAACCAGAATTATAGGCTAAAGCTTTATTTGCAGGAATAGTCCATGGAGTTGTGGTCCAAATTATTATCTCAGAACCAATCAAATCTTTTAACTTGCTTTCTTTAACTTGAAAAGAAGCGTAGATAGTGTCTGATGTATGATCTAAATATTCTACTTCAGCATCTGCTAAAGCTGTCTTTTCAACTGTAGACCACAAAACTGGTTTGTAACCTCTGTAAAGGCTTCCTTCTTTTAAAAATTTTCCAAGTTCTCTTACAATTTGTGCCTCTGCATCAAAACTCATTGTTGAATAATAATTCTCCCAATCTCCAACAACTCCCAATCTTTTAAATTGTTCTTTATGAACTTTAATCCATTTATTTGCAAAGTCCCTACACTCTCTCCTAAACTCCGTAATTGGAACATCATTTTTATTTTTTTTGTTTTTTTTATATTCTTCTTCAATTTTCCATTCTATTGGTAATCCATGGCAGTCCCATCCGGGAACATAGACAGAGTCTTTTCCATCCATCTGATGAAATTTTGTAATTATATCTTTTAAAATTTTATTTAATGCTGTACCCATATGAATGTTTCCATTTGCATATGGAGGGCCATCGTGAAGCACAAATTTTTCATTACCTTTGCTCTTCTCTCTGAGTTTTTGATACAAATTTATTTTTTCCCAAAACTCAATAATTGTAGGCTCTTTAACAGGTAAATTAGCTTTCATTGAGAAAGCTGTTTTCGGAAGATTTATGTGCTCTTTGCTCATTTAATTTTTTTTGCGATGAAAATATCTTTTTTTATTTGACTTCTCAATTCATCAATTCCAATAAATTTTTTTTCTCCTCTAATAAATTTTAGGAACTCTACAGATAGTTTTTTATTATAAAGATTTCCAGAAAAATTAAATAAATTTACCTCTAATAATATTTTTTTTTGGTTAAATGTTGGTCTATAGCCTAAATTTGCAATACCTCTATAAATCTTTTTAGTTTTATTTATTATTGCCTTCACTGCATACACGCCTGGCTTTGCTATAACATAATTTCCTATATCTATATTGCATGTGGGGAATCCAATTTTTTTACCCATCATTCTTCCTTTTTCAACTTTTCCATTTATTGTCCATCTCCTTGTTAGGATTTTATTTGCTTTATCTAAATTACCTTGTTCTAGTAATTTCCTTATATAAGTTGATGAAATTATTTTTTTATTTTTTTTTAAAGGTTTAGGATTTATTAATTTATAATCACAGATTGATTGATAGTATTTTAATAATTTTACATCTCCTTCTCGCCTATATCCAAATCTAAAATTATTACTTACAAAAATATATTTTGCTTTTAATTCTTTTGATAAAATTTCTTTTATAAATTTGTGACAGGTAATTTCCGAAAATTGTTTATTAAAAGTTTTGTTTATTATAAAATCAACTTCTAATTTTTTGAAATAACTTACCTTTTGATCAACACTTGAAATTCTATAATTTTTGATTTTTTTATTAAAAAACATTTTTGGTATAGGATCAAAAGTCACAACACCAACTTTAAGTTTGAATTTTTTTTTATATTTTTGTGCTTCTTTAAAAAGTTTTTGATGTCCGGAATGTAAACCATCAAAATTTCCTACAAGGATAACAGACTTTTTATGAATTTTGTTTATTTTAAAATTTTTATATGTTTTGATTTTTTTTACCATTTTAAATCTGTTTGAAAATAATCAACTTTTGCTTTGTACTTTTCGATCACATTATTTAATTTAATTTTCGAAATTTCGTATCTATGTATTCCGCTGGTTATTAATAAAGAATCATAATTTTGAATATTTGCTCCTTTTATATCAGTATTTAAATTATCGCCAATACATAGTACTTTCTTATTTTTTGTCTCTGAAGACAAATTATAAACTGGAGGATATGGTTTTCCAAAATAAATCACCTCACCTTTAATCTCTTCAAAAATCTTTGCTACAGAACCGGCGCAATATTCTCTTTTATCTCCTCGATCAACAATTAAATCAGGATTTGTGCAGATCATTTTTTTAGAAATATGTTCAGAAAATAAACTTTTGTAATAATTTAAATTATCACTGTGATCGTCAAAAAGTCCTGAACATAATAAATAATCGGCATCTTTGATATTTAAAACTTTATTTTTTTCGAAAGACTTGAATAAGTCAAAGTCTCTTGTTGAGGGTCCTATGTGGAAAAATTTTTTGTTTTTTAAGTCTTTAATCAAATATTTAAGTGCCGCTTCTCCAGAGGTAAAAACATTTTCAAAAAATTTATTAAGACCCATTTTTTTTAAAAAATTTACTACTGTAGAGCTAGGTCTTGGAGCATTTGTTAAAAGAATGAATTCTTTATTCAAATTTGAAAGATTTTCCAGTACTTCAATTGAATTATCATATAACTTAATTCCATTATGAACCACTCCCCAAATATCAATAAAAAATAGATCGTAGCTATCAACTATTGATTTAAGACCAGATTGATCTAAGTTTTTAGTCATATTTGAGATATAGCTTAAAAATCTCATTAATTCTTTGGTTTTTTAAATTTTATATATTTTATGTAGGATCTTGAAATAATTCAATTAGGTCTCTATATGAATGCTTATTTAAAGGAGTTTATATGAAGTTTAAACCATTACACGATAGAGTGTTAATAGAAGTATTAGACAGTAGTGAAAAAACTGCTGGTGGTATTATCATTCCAGATACAGCTCAAGAAAAACCTCAAGAAGGCAAAGTTGTTGCCGTTGGCGGTGGAGCTAAAACTGAGGATGGAAAAATCATCCCTATGGATGTTAAAGTTGGTGACAAAGTTCTTTTTGGAAAATGGTCAGGAACTGAAGTCAAAATTGATGGCAAAGAATACAGCATAATGAAAGAGTCTGATATTATGGGTATTTCAACTGAAAAATAATAATTAATTAAGGAGAATTTATAATGGCTAAAATAGTAAAATTCGACTCTGATGCTAGAGCAGCAATGATAAAAGGAGTCGATATACTTGCAAACACAGTAAAAGTTACTCTTGGACCTAAAGGAAGAAATGTTGTTATAGACAAATCTTATGGTGCTCCAAGATCCACAAAAGATGGTGTTACTGTTGCAAAAGAAATAGATCTTGATGACAAATTTGAGAACATGGGAGCTCAAATGGTTAAAGAAGTCGCAAGCAAAACAAATGATGAAGCTGGTGATGGTACAACTACTGCTACAATTCTTGCACAAGCGATTGTAAAAGAAGGTTGTAAATATGTTACTGCTGGCATGAACCCAATGGATGTAAGAAGAGGAATAGATGCAGCTGTAGAACATATAAAAGAAATATTAATTTCTTCTGCTAAAAAAGTTAAAGATAGTGATGAGATTGCACAAGTAGGAACAATCTCTGCTAATGGTGATAAAGAAGTTGGAAGCATGATCGCAAAAGCAATGCAAAAGGTAGGGAATGAAGGTGTAATCACTGTAGAGGAAGCAAAAGGTATTGAAACTGAACTTGAAGTTGTGGAAGGTATGCAGTTTGACAGAGGATATCTTTCTCCATATTTTATTACCAATGCAGACAAGATGACAACTGAATTAGAAAACCCTCTAATTCTATTACATGAGAAAAAATTAACTAATTTACAACCAATGGTTCCTCTTTTAGAATCTGTTGTTCAAGCAGGAAGACCTCTAATGATAATTTCTGAAGATGTTGAAGGCGAAGCTTTGGCAACTTTAGTAGTTAACAAGCTAAGAGGTGGTTTAAAAGTTGTTGCTGTTAAAGCTCCAGGTTTTGGAGACAGAAGAAAAGCTATGCTTGAAGATATAGCAATCTTAACTGGAGGACAGGTTATCTCAGAAGACCTAGGTATCAAATTAGAAAATGTAAAAATAAATGATCTTGGATCTGCTAAGAGAGTTAAAGTTGATAAAGAGAATAGTACAATTGTGAGTGGCTCAGGTAAAAAATCTGATATCGATGCAAGATGTGCTCAAATCAAACAACAAGTAGAAGAAACAACTTCAGACTACGATAGAGAAAAACTTCAAGAAAGATTAGCAAAATTAGCTGGTGGTGTTGCAGTTATCAAAGTTGGTGGTGCTACTGAAGTTGAAGTAAAAGAGAGAAAAGATAGAGTTGAGGATGCTTTAAATTCAACAAGAGCAGCTGTTGAAGAAGGAATAGTGTCTGGTGGAGGTTGTGCTCTTCTTTATGCATCACAAGATCTTGATAAAGTAAAAGTAAAAGGTGATGATCAAAAAGCTGGTGTCGAAATTGTTAAGACTGCCCTTCAAACTCCAATCAGACAAATCACTACAAATGCAGGCGTTGATGGTTCAGTAATTGTTGGAAAACTTTTAGAAGCCAATAAATCTTCTCAAGGTTATGACGCTCAAACAGAGCAATATGTAGACATGTTTAAAGAAGGAATTATTGATCCTGTAAAAGTTGTTAGAACTGCCCTACAGGATGCTGCTTCAATTGCTGGTTTATTAGTGACAACAGAAGCAATGGTTGCTGACAAACCTGATGACAAAAACAACGCTCCTGGTGGCGGAATGCCTCCTGGTGGAATGGG
>CAJXDV010000008.1 GCA_913052435.1 uncultured Pelagibacteraceae bacterium | reverse complement strand
CCAAGAATTATTGATGTTACAGCTACTACAAGTGTAATTTTAGAATTATTTACACCATTGGTTCTTAACAATTCAATTTCTTCTTTATCATACAAATTAATGTAAAAGAACATTGAAGATATTAAAAAAATGAAAGGTAAAATTTCAAAAACTATTGAGGGTATATTCAAAAAAGTAAGTATTACTGGATAAAGAAAACTTTTATCTTGGTTTTCAGCAAACTTAATTTCCTCAAAAATGTTTAATAAAAAACTTATAAAAATAAAGATAATACTTATTACCAATATGTTTTTAAAAAACAATTTAATTAAATAATTTTCATATTTTTTTATCATAACAAACTTAATTTGAACTTAGTTTTTAAAATTAAAAATAAATAGTAAATTAAAACTAAAACTATTGGTAAAAATATAATAGTATTAGCCAAAGAATTTGATGCATCAATAAATCTTAAACTTATTTGAGACAAAGTAATTATTATAACTCCCATAAAAAAAATATTAAGATTATGGAATCTTATAAAATTATGTGATTTAGGTTCTATTATTAAACTGGCCGCAATCAGTGAAATAATCATTGTGTAAAAGGGTACAATTAATCTTTTATACATTTCATCAGTAAGGGATTTTGGTTCTCTATTGCCGCATATTATATTTTTAAACTTTTTTTCAATATAATAGTTTTTTATACAATTAAACAATATAAATGAATCGATTTCTTGAACCTTTTGATGAGTGACTGTCTTTGTAGAAAATTTCGAAAAATCGTAATCAGTTTCAGAAAATTTTATTTTATAGGATTTATTTTTTTCAATATTTGTGATGCTTCCGTTATAGAGTCTTACTATATAATTATTTTTTTTTTTAATTATTCTACCATTTGCAGCTACAATTATTTTTGATTTATTATTATCTATTTTTTCTTTTATGTATATTTTTTCTATTAGACCATCTTTTTTATATTCTTCAGCAAAAATTGTGAGATTTTTTGCAACATTAATGAATTTTTTTTCAGATATTAATTTAGGTAAAAAATCTATATTTGAATTTTTTATGTATATCCTCCCAAGGTTTTGAGCATTGGGTACAATAAATAAATTTAAAATTAATTGAAGTAATAAAAACGTTATTGAAAATTTAAAAATAAAGTTAATAAAATGAATTTTTTTGATACCGTTGGTCCAGAAGACGATCAATTCATTTGAATTTTTGTATTTAGCAATGATATAAAAAATTGAAATGAAAAATACAAAGATTATAGTTCTGCTGAAAATTTTGGGTAAACTCAACGACATATAATAAGAGTATACTTTTAGACTATGACCATCTTCTGAAACTAAATCTAAAAGATTAACAGCTTGTATTATCCAAACTATAAATGTGACACAAAATGAAGCAAATAAAAAAAATTTCAATATATCTATGGATAATTTTCGAAAAATTAATTTATTCATTGAAATTATTATTTTAATAAATATACAACAATATCTATTAAATATTTCAAAAAAATGAAGTTAAAAGTAAATTTTGTAACCAAATTATCAAAAGCTAAGACAGAAAATGAGATAATTTTTGTTAAAAATCAAAACCTTAAAAATAAGAATTTAAAACCAATTTTAAAATTTGTACTGGAAAGCAAATTATTTCAGGAGGAATTATTTATTCAAAAAGAATACAACAAAAGAAATTATATTTTTATAAATTGTAGAAAATTAACATTATCATCTGATTATGAAAATATTGGTTCAAAACTTTTTGACTATTTAAATAATAGTAAAATAGAAAACTCTTATATTGATATAGGAAAAGTTGATATCAACAATATACAATTAGAAAAAATCTTACATGGTGTCAAACTCAAATCTTATAGTTTTGATATTTACAAGTCTAATAATAAAAAAAATAAAACTATAAATTTAAATATTGTCGGCACACAAACAAATAAATCAATTATTTTAAGAAAAAAATTAAATGCATTATTACAGGGTGTATTTTTTGCAAGAGATCTTGTCTCCGAACCGCCGAATGTTTTAACTACAGATAAATACGTAAAAAGATTATTAAGTCTAAAGAGAATAGGAATAAAAATAAAAGTTTATGATGAAAAAAAAATGAAAAAAATGGGAATGCATTCTTTGCTTGGTGTAGGCAAGGGTAGTCTTTGTGGATCTTATCTTGTAACAATGGAATGGAATGGTGGGAAAAAAAATCAAAACCCACTAGCCTTTGTTGGAAAGGGAGTTTGTTTTGATACTGGAGGAATATCATTGAAGCCAGCAAGATTTATGGAAGAGATGAAGTATGATATGGCCGGTTCTGCAGTCGTGTCCGGTTTAATAAAATCTCTAGCATTGAGAAAAGCTAAAATAAATGCAGTTGGTGTTGTTGGATTAGTTGAAAATATGCCTGGTGGAAATGCACAAAGACCAGGAGATATAATTAAATCATACTGCGGAAAAACTATTGAAGTTTTAAATACAGATGCAGAAGGAAGACTCGTGTTAGCTGACGCATTAACATTTACCGAAAAAAAATTTAAACCTCTATCTATTGTTGATCTAGCTACTCTTACAGGAGCTATAATAGTTTGTCTTGGTGAAGAATACGCAGGACTTTTTAGCAACAATGATAATTTGTCAGAAAAATTATTTAAGGCAGGCAAGTCTGTAGATGAAAAAGTCTGGAGATTACCATTGCATGAAAATTATGACAAGTTAATAAATTCTAAAATAGCCGATGTACAAAATATAAATTATTCAGGAGGAGCAGGATCAATAACAGCAGCACAATTTTTACAAAGATTTATTTTGAATAAAACACCATGGGCTCATCTAGATATTGCAGGCATGGCTTTTTCAAAAAAAGCCGCAAACTTAAATCCAGGAGGTGCGACTGGTTTTGGAGTAAGACTATTGAATAAATTTTTGGAAGAAAATTATGAATGAAAGTGAACAAACTCTTTCAATTATAAAGCCTGATGCTGTCGAAAGAAATTTACAGGATGAAATAAAAAATGAATTTAATAAAAATGGCTTTGTGATTTCCAAAGAGAAAAAAATTCACATATCAAAGCAAGAAGCTGAACAATTTTATAAAGTGCATGAAACTAAGCCTTTTTATAATGATCTATGCGAATATTTATCATCAGGTCCAATCATTGTTATGTCGCTCCAAAAAAAAAATGCAGTATTAGATAACAGAAAATTGATGGGCGCAACCAATCCAAAAGAAGCCGAAAAAGGCACTTTAAGAGAAAAATATGGTATTTCTATTGATAAAAATTCTGTCCATGGATCCGACAGTATTGAGAACGCAAAAATAGAAATTGATTTTTTTTTTAAAGATTAGATAGAATTTTATAAATAGCCTCTGGATAAAGTTTGTGCTCAATTTTTAATATTTTTTTTTCTAAAATTTTTACATTATCAGATTTTAAAACTTTGATTTTTTTTTGTAAAATTATCTTTCCAGAGTCCAATTTTGGAGTAACAAGATGAACGGTTGAACCAGAATACTTTTCATTATTTTTTAATACTCTCTCATGTGTATTTAAACCTTTGTATTTTGGTAGCAATGAAGGGTGTATGTTTAAAATTGGTTTTTTAAATTTTTTAATAAACTTTTCAGAAAGAATCTTCATAAAACCAGCTAAACAAATAAGATCGATTTTAAATCTACTTAATTGTTTAAAAATTTGTTTTTCTGAGACAGCAATATTCTTATAATTGTTTATGTAATATTTAATTTTTGATTTTTTTGCATAATTTAACCCTTTTGCATTAATTGTGTTAGAAACAACTAATTTTATTTTAATTAGTGAATATTTTGATTTAGAATATTTAATTAAAGACTTGAGATTACTACCTCTTCCCGAAATAAAAACTGCTGTATTTGATTTTTTACCAGTCAATTTTTCCACTAAATTTCACTCTTTTTGAATTTGTAGAAATTTTTCCTATTACATAAGGCTTAAATTCTTTTGAAAAGTATATTTTTACTTTATTATAGTACTTAGGATTCACTATTAAACAAAATCCAACGCCACAATTAAATGTCTTTAACATTTCATATTCATCAATTCCAGAATATTTTAACCATTTAAAAATTTTTAAAGTTTTTATTTTATTTAACTCAATTTCAGCGCATAAATTTTTTGGTATAATTCTTTTTATATTATCTTTTAGACCACCTCCAGTGATATTTGCACAGCCATTTAAAATATTTTTATCAATAAGTTTTATTAACTCTTTAACATAAATTTTAGTTGGTTTGATTAATTCTTTTTTTAGAAAATTATTTTTATTTAATTTTATTTTTCTCTTCTTAATTATCTGTCTAACCAAAGAGTAACCATTTGAGTGCAATCCACTAGATGGTATTGCTAAAATTAAATCATTTTTTTTTATTTTATTTTTTAAGATTTTGTGTTTTTCTACTAATCCGACTGCAAAACCTGCTATATCAAATTTTCCACCAGCATAAGTTCCCGGCATTTCTGCAGTCTCGCCTCCAACAAGTTTACAATTTGCTAACGCACAACCTTTCATGATTCCTTTTAGAATATTCTTAAGTTTTATTAGGTCTATTTTGTTTATCGAAATATAATCAAGAAATAGATAAGGTTTTGCCCCTTGGACAATTAAATCATTTACACACATCGCAACTAGATCAATACCAATAGTGTCAAATTTTTTTAATTCATTGGCTATCTCAATTTTAGTTCCAACTCCATCTGTGCTTGTAACTATTTGTGGTTTTTTAAGATTATTTGGAACTTTCGAAATTGCACCAAACCCTCCTATATTCTTAAAATCACCACTTTTGTTTGTTTTTTTTGATAAAGAAGTTATGAAGTTTACAAATTTATTTGCTTTCTTGATGTTAACTCCACTTCTGGCATATGTTAAATTGTTTAAGCTCATAATAAATTTTTATGTTTTTATTTAAAAAAAAAATCTATTTGTATCTATACATTTTTTTTTTAATTATAGTCTTCATTTTTAATGAGTTTTCCACAAATCTAGCTTTCAGCAAAAACTTTATTATTTCAGAAGTTGAAATAGAGGAAAATTATGATCTTAATTTTGACAAGTCTAAAGTTATAGATAAGGGTTTTATAAAAGCATTTAATATTTTAGTTTATAAAATAATTGAAAAAAAGGATCGTTTTCAACTTAAACACATTCCTTTGAAACAAATAAAAAGTTTAATTGATAATTTTTCAATAGTTGATGAAAAATTTATTAACAACAAATATCAAAGTCAATTTGAAGTTCAATTTAACAGAAAAAAAATTATAAAATTTATGGAAAATAAAAATATTATTTCATCTCTTCCAAAAGAAATCAAATCTTTTTTTGTGCCTATATTAATAGATGCAAAAACTAACGAACTTTATTATTTAAATCAAAATATTTTTTTTAAAAACTGGAACAATGAATCGCAAAAGTATTTTCTTATAAATTATGTTTTGCCAAATGAAGATATTGAAGACTATTCAATAATTAAAAAAAATATAGGCAATTTAGAAAGTTATGATTTTAATGAAATAATTAATAAATATAATTTAAATAATCATATAATTTTAATTATTTTAAAAACAGAAAAACAATTACGATTTTTTTCTAAAATTAAATTAGATAAAAAAAATATTCTAATGAACAAAATTTATAATGATATTGATATTGATAATGAGGAATCGGTGAATAATTTAATCTTAGATATTAAAGAACATTATGAAGATAGATGGAAGTCAATTAATAAACTTAATACTTCAATTGAGTTGCCAATAAGAGTGTCACTTGATTCAAAGGATATTGAATTATCAACAAAATTAGAAAAAGTATTATTAAAGTTAGATCTTGTTTCAGACTTTAAAATCGAAAAATTTAATAATGAAAAAATAATATATAAAATCATATTTAATAGTTCTCCACAAAAGTTTTTAGATAATATGTTATTGTTTGATTTTAAAATAGATTCTTCAAGTGGTATTTGGAAATTAAAATGAATGAATTAAATCAATTGTTATTAGACTTTGGTCATAAAAAAAATTTTAATGATCATGATTATTATGTTTCTAAAAGTAATTACTTTGCATTCAATATTATGGATAAATGGCCTAAATGGGAAAAAAGAATTCTTAATATTTGTGGGGAAAAATTTTCCGGTAAGACTCACCTTGCAAATATATTTAAATCTAAAAGCAAAGCTCTATTAATAAATCAAAATAAAATCAACGATGATATGTTCAAACAAATGAAAATGTTTGAGAGTATAATAATTGACGATTTTAAAGACAATTTTAACGAAAAAATAATTTATTCTATTTTCAATTTAGTTGACCAAGATAATAAATATTTGCTTATAAATTCAGTTAAACCAATTAATGAAATTAAATTCAAATTGCCAGATATGCTTTCTCGTTCCAAAAATTGCTTGGTGGCAAAAATAGAAAGTCCAGATGATGACTTAATTTTTGCTATAATTCTCAAGAATTTTTCTGATCGCCAAATTAAAATAGAAAAAAAAATTATTGAATTTATAATTAATCGAATAGATAGATCCTATAGCAAAATATACGAATTTATATATAAGATTGATGAACTAAGTTTAAAAAAAAAGAAACCAATTAATTTAAAAACAATAAAAGAGATTTTATAAAATTGAGTAAATATAGAACGCATACATGTGGTGAGTTAAATTTAATTCATAAAGGTAGCAATATTATTTTATCGGGCTGGATAAATAAAAAAAGAGATCATGGAAATTTATTATTTCTTGACCTAAGAGATAACTATGGACTAACACAGTGCGTTATAGACAAAGATAATTCAATTTTTCAAGATATAGAAAAATTACCACTGGAAACAGTTATAAAAATAGAAGGAATAGTTGTTGAAAGAACAAAAGAAACTATTAACCCAAATATTAAAACTGGACAAATTGAAGTTTCATTAGAAAAATTCGAAATTTTAGGTTTAACCAAAGAATTACCAATGCCTGTTTTTTCTGATCAAGAATATGCTGAAGAAATAAGACTTAAATATAGATTTTTAGATCTTAGAAGAAAAAAGATTCATCAAAATATTATTTTAAGATCTAAAGTAATATCTTTCATAAGATCAGAAATGCAAAACTTAGGTTTTTTAGAATTTCAAACACCTATTTTGACTTCCTCGAGTCCAGAAGGAGCTAGAGATTTTTTGGTTCCTAGCAGGTTAAATCCAGGAAAGTTTTATGCCTTACCCCAGGCACCACAACAATTTAAACAATTAATTATGGTATCTGGATTTGATAAATATTTTCAAATAGCACCCTGTTTTAGAGATGAGGATGCTAGATCAGATAGAAGTCCCGGAGAATTTTATCAATTAGATTTAGAAATGTCATTTGTAGAACAAGAAGATGTGTTTAATGTTATAGAAAAATTATTTGTCAAAGTTTTTAAAAATTTTTCAAATAAAAAAATTTTAAATAATAAATTTCCTAGAATTTCATATTTAGATGCAATGTTGAAATATGGATCAGATAAACCCGATCTAAGAAACCCTTTAATTATTTCAGATCTTTCCAAAATATTTCAGAGAGAGGATGTTAAATTTGAAATTTTTAAAAAACTTATAAAATCAGGATCAATAGTTAGGGCCTTAGTTACAAAAAATACAAAAGATAAACCTAGAAGTTTTTTTGATGGAATTGATAATTGGGCAAAAGAGCAGGGCTCTTCAGGACTTGCTTATTTTACGTTGGAAAAAAATGATAAAATTTTAGGAAAAGGACCAGTTGGCAAATTCTTTTCTGAGGAATCGTTAAAAGAAATAATGAAAGAAACAAATGCTGAGATTGGTGATACAATTTTATTATCTTGTGGAAAGAAAAATGAGGTAGAGAAAATATTAAGCCAGGCTAGAGTAAAATTAGCTGATGAATTAAATCTAATTGATGATAATTGTTTTGCTTTTTGTTGGGTAGTTGATTATCCAATGTTTGAGATAGATGAGACATCAAAAAAAATAAAGTTCAGTCACAATCCTTTTTCAATGCCTCAAGGAGATTTAAAAAATCTTGATTTTTCTAAACCATTAAATCTAAAAGCTTATCAATATGATATTGTTTGTAATGGAGTTGAATTGTCATCGGGAGCAATAAGAAATCATATTCCAGAATTAATGTATAAACTATTCGAGATTGCTGGATATTCGAAAAAAGATGTTGATGAAAAATTTAGCGGCATGATAAATGCATTAAGTTATGGTGCTCCACCCCATGGAGGAATAGCCCCTGGTATTGATAGAATAGTTATGCTTTTGGCAAATGAGAAAAATATAAGAGAAGTCACAATGTTTCCTATGAATCAAAATGCGCAAGATTTAATGATGAACGCACCTTCTTCAGCAAGTGAAGAACAACTAAAAGAACTTAAATTATTAATTAAGAAAAAAAGTTAGTTATTTTTTTCCTTTAAGATTTATTCTAATATCAGATAGATCAATAAGCTTTCTTTTGTAGTCACTTCTAACAAAGCCTTTACTTGTAATATCTTTTACCAGTTTCAAGAATTGATTTTGATTTTCAACATTTTCTTCTGAAGTATTCTCTTCAGATGTTTCGCTACTTCCTATCGAAGGTGTATGAGCTAAATCTTCTCTATTAAGGTAGGAAATAGCAAGTTCTCTAAAAATATAATCTAGTATGGAAGTGGCACTTAAAATACGGTCATTACCATAAACTTTTCCCGAAGGTTCAAATTTTGTATCAACATAAGCATTAACAAATTCATCAAGAGGCACCCCATATTGCAAACCCAATGATATAGCTATTGCAAAATTATTCATTAGAGCTTTCACTAATTCACCTTCTTTGCTTGTATCTATAAATATTTCTCCTATTTTTCCATCTTCATATTCTCCTGTATGCAAATATACTTTATGGTTACCTATTTGAACTTTTTGAATATAACCTTTTCTTCGATCGGGCATACTAAATCTTTTACCAGGATTTTCGTTAAGGTTTTTTGTAAAATTCTCATTTAATTTTAGATTTTGTTTTTTTACATTTTTTGAAACTATTGTTTTTGTCTCGTTATCAATCACATCAACTTGTTTATTATCGATTTTATCAAGATTTTTAGTCTTTCTATTGTCTAATTTGACATCTAAAATTTCAAATTTTCCGTCTTCTCTTTTTTCTAGATTTTGAATATCTTTCTCATTAACTTCATCCAAGTAATGACTGACTTTAAAACTACATGTATAGTAGGTTTCAACTAAATATTTTGCCATTATTATTCTAATTTATAAAATTGAATCTTTAATAAATTATGTATATACAAAATAAATTTTTAGTCTAATTTATTTTTTACAATTTTAAATTGAAATAAAAAGTTATTTTTATGTTGACATTGTTTAAAGAAATTTTCATTTGGTGGAATCAGCAAACATTAGGTACCAGGATTAATACAATATTATTCGGTAAGATTGTTGGTGAAGATCATTTTGGCAATAAATACTATCAAAGTAAATCAGGTAAAAGATGGGTTATTTATAATGGAGAAGTTGAAGCAACAAAAATACCAAATGAATGGTATTCATGGATGCATCATACTAGTAACAATATAGAAAATTTGCATGAATTAAAAAAATATAAATGGCAAAAAGAACATTTGCCAAACCAAACTGGTTCAGAAAATGCCTATCATCCTAAAAAAAATAAAAATGCAGTCAAAAAGAAGTATAGTTCCTGGAAAAACTAAAATTATTTATTATTTATTTTTTATTAGTCAATTTATTAGTTTAAATTCCTATTCTGAGAATCTATTAATTAATGAGAAATTTGCTGAATTGAATATATTAGACAAAGTAAGTTCAAAAACTTCAAATATAAAAGTTGAAATTGGAGAAGAACTAATTTTCCAAAATTTAGTTATTAGTGTTTTAAAATGTCGTAATTCTCAATTTGATGATGATCCCGAAGTTACAGCATATATGCAGGTAAGAGATCTAACAACTAAAGATAAAGATAAAGTTTTTATTTTTAATGATTGGACATTTGCCTCCAGTCCTTCAATCAGACCATTTGATCATCCAGTATATGATATTTGGCTTAAAAAGTGTTATAGTTAAATAATTTTCTCATTATCTAACCAATTTACATTAAAGTCTGAAGATATAAATTTCTTATGATCTAAAATTTTTTTATGAAGATCAATAGTTGTTTTAATTCCATCTATAACAAATTCATCTAAAGATCTTTTCACTCTTTGCATTGCCTCAGTTCTGTTTCTTCCATGACAGATCAATTTACATATCAAACTATCATAGTAAGGTGTTATTTCACAACCTTGGTAAATAGCACCATCTACTCTTGTTCTAAATCCTGATGGTTGGTGACACATACCAATAGTCCCTGGAGAAGGTTGAAAATTATTGCTAGCATCCTCAGCATTTATTCTACATTCAATTGCATGACCTCTTGGATTTATATCTTCTTGTTTTAATGCTGTTTCACCACTAAATGCTATAAATATTTGTTCTTTGATAATATCAATTCCAGTAACAACTTCCGTAACAGGATGTTCTACTTGCACTCTTGTATTCATCTCTAAAAAATAAAATTTGTTATTTTCATAAATAAATTCAACTGTTCCAGCACCTTCATAGCCAATTTGATTTACCATTTTTACAGTTTTATCAAAAAGTTCTTTTCTCAATTCATTTGTTAATATAGGGCTGGGGGTTTCTTCAATTAGTTTTTGATGTCTTCTTTGAACAGAACAATCTCTTTCATGCAAATGTATAGTTCGATTTTTTCCTGATAAAACTTGAACTTCTATATGTCTTGGATTTTGAAAAAATTTTTCAATATAAATTTCATCATTTCCAAAAAACTTTTTGGCCTCTAACTTTGCAGTTAAAAATAAGTCTTCAAATTCTTCTTCTTTTTTTACTATTTTCATTCCTTTTCCACCTCCACCACCAGCAGCTTTTATAAGAACTGGAAAACCTATATTTTTACTTATTTTTTTTGCTTCATTTATATTCGAAACACCACCATCAGAACCCTCGATAACAGGTAGACCATATTTTTTTGCAATTAATTTTGCTTGGATTTTATCTCCCATCATTTTAATTAGTTTTGATGAAGGTCCAATAAATTTAATTCTATGAACTTCTAGCATTTCCGCAAATTCTGAATTTTCTGATAAAAAACCATATCCAGGATGAACTGCTTCTGCATTTGTTAGTTGAATGGCCGACATTATTGCAGGAATATTTAAATAACTGCTAGTTGGTTGATGTGAACCAACACAGACACTTTCATCAGCCAATCTCACATGCATGCTATTTTTATCCACGTCCGAATGAATAGCGACAGTTGCTATACCCCATTCTTTACAAGCTCTAATTACTCTAACAGCTATTTCGCCTCGATTAGCAATTAATATTTTTTTGAACATTAATCAAGAATTACAATTTTTTGATCAAACTCGACTGGTTGACCATCTTCGACACAAATTTCTTTAACGATTCCATCCGATGAAGATGGAACATGATTCATCGTTTTCATTGCTTCCACAATCATTATGGTATCTCCTTTCTTGATTTTTTTTCCTATTTCGATAAACTTTTTTCCTCCTGGCTCAGGAGATAAATATGCGGTTCCAACTATAGGGCATTTTATAACTATACCAGATAATTCAATTTCTTCTTCAATCAAGTTATCTTTGTTATCAATCTCAATTCCTTTTAATGATTTTTTTAGATCCTCTAAAACTTGTATTAATTTAATTATTATTTTTTTATCAATCTCCATTTTTTATCAACTCTTGCAATGCATTTATGGCCAAAATATAACCATTTGTTCCTAGTCCAAAAATACCTCCTGTTACAACGCCACTAATTAGAGATTTTTGTCTAAATTTTTCTCTTTTATAAATATTTGATATGTGAAGTTCTATAATTGGTTTTTTACAAATACTCAAAGCATCTCTGATAGCTACAGAAGTATGACTATATCCTCCAGCATTAATTATCATACCGTCGTATTCATCACGTGCATCTTGGATCAAATTGACAATCTCTCCTTCAATATTTGATTGCTTTAAATCTAAAGTCAAATTTAACTCTTTTGCTCTATTTAAGCATATCTCTTCTAGATATTTATAGTTCTTGTTACCATATTGAGATTGTTCTCTTTCACCTAATAGATTAAGATTAGGACCGTTAATAATAATTATTTTACTCACAAAAACCTTATATTATATGAATAAAAAAAATAAAATAAAAATTATAGTTAATGGCAAACAATTAAGAGTGGACTTAAAATTTTCAATTAAAAATCTAATTAATAAGTTAAAAATGCCACTTAATAGGGTTTCAATAGAACTTAATAGAGAAATTATTAATAAAAAACATATAAATAAAATATTTTTAAAAAGTGGAGACAAAATAGAGATCGTACATTTTATTGGTGGAGGTTAATGAAAAAAAAAGATCAATTATTAATAGCTAAAAAAAAATTTTCATCCAGATTGATAGTGGGTACAGGAAAATATAAAAATATGTTGGAATGCGCAAAAGCAATTAAATTTTCAGGAGCAGAAATGGTAACTGTTGCTGTTAGGAGAGTAAATATATCTAATCAATCTAAACCTTTGTTGATGGATTACATAGATCCAAAAAAAATAACCTATTTACCAAATACAGCTGGATGTTTTACATCCGAGGAAGCTTTGAGAACTTTAAGATTGGCGAGAGAAATTGGAGGTTGGAAATTAGTAAAATTAGAAGTACTGGGAGAGAAAAAAAATTTATTTCCAGATATGATTGAAACTCTAAAATCAACCGAAATATTAACAAAAGAAGGTTTTAGCGTTATGGTTTATTGTACCGACGATCCTCTTATGTCAAAGAGACTTGAGAATGCAGGAGCAAGTGCAATAATGCCATTAGCAGCACCTATTGGATCAGGTTTAGGCATTCAAAATAAAGTAAATCTTAAGATCATAAGACGACAAACTAAACTTCCATTAATTGTTGATGCAGGTATTGGTCAAGCTTCTGACGCTGTCGAAGCAATGGAATTGGGTTGTGATGGAGTCTTAATAAATACAGCAATCGCCAGAGCAAAAAAACCTTATGAAATGGCTGAGGCAATGAAACATGCGGTTATTTCAGGTAGAAAATCTTATCTATCAGGAAGAATTAAGCCTAATTTTTTTGGATCGCCCTCAACAACAAACAAAGGTTTAGTTTGATTTTTTAATTATAAATTTTTTCTTTTTAAATTTTCTTTTATTAATAATATTTTTTTGAGTCTTTCTGAGATTTATTTTTTTATCTTTTTTATCAATTATGATTTTTTGTAAATTTTCATATTTTTCAATTTTCTCTAAAACTTTTTTAGATTTTGATTTAAAATCAATTTTATACTCAGATAGATTTAAATCTTTAATTGTATTTATATTGATTTTAATTTTGTTCTTCTTTTCAAAATAAATGACATCTTCTTTAAAGTAGTTTTCTATAAAACTTGAAACTTTCTCGTTGATATTAATATCAATAATTTTTGCCTTGTTTTGTATAGCTTTTATTTCGACCATTTTTAAAATTTTTAATACGAATGATTCATTAGTTAATTTAATTGACCATTTTACATTACTCTCTCTTAGTCTTTGTCTAGACATTTCAAGTAATCCAAAATTACTTATTTTGCCTATTTGAATTCTGGCTCTATCATTTCGACATTTTTCTTTCAGTCTTCTTTCTATTTGTTTTCGATTTCTATAAATTAGCATATCTATGAAATCAATAATAATTAAACCTGAAAGGTCTCTGATTTTAATTTGTCTTGCTATTTCATCTGCAGCCTCAAGATTTGTATCTAAAGCAGTATTTTCTATATTTTTTTGTTTTATAGATTTACCTGAATTGACATCAATAGAAACAAGAGCTTCAGTAGGGTTTATAACCAAATAACCTCCTGAACTAAGCTTTACTTCAGTGTCAAATATTTCGAAAAGTTTTTCTTCAATATTTTCTTTAAAAAACAGTGGAATTTTGTCTCTATATTTTTTAACTTTTTTTGATTGTTTTGGGATCATTAGCTTCATATAATTTTTGGCTTTTTGATATCCTTCATTACCTTCAATAATTATAATTTGAGTCTCATCATCATACATATCTCTTATACTTCTTTTAATAATATCGCTTTCTTGATGTATTAGTGATGGAGCTATGGAGTTCAGTGCATTCTCTTTAATTAAATTCCAAACTGTTATTAAATTTTTTAAATCACCTTCTATTTCATTTTTAGTTTTGTTAGAACCGGCTGTTCTTACAATTATTCCCATCTCTTTTGGAATTTTAATTTCATTTAGTATATTTCTTATTTTTTTTCTTTCACCAGGATTGAATATTTTTCTAGATATTCCACCTCCTTTTGCGGTATTAGGCATAAGAACTATATACTTTCCGGCTATACTTATAAATGTGCTAAGGGCCGCTCCTTTAAGTCCTCTTTCGTCTTTAAGCACTTGTACTAGAATTACTTGGTTTGGTTTAATTACCTCTTGAATTTTATATCTCTTTGATGGAAATCTTTTATTGCTAATTTTATTATTACTATTTTCTTCCTTTGTATTTTCATCAGGATCTCTTAATTTAACTCCATCATTTTCTTCTAAAATTTGTTCTTCATTTCTTTCACTTTCTTTTAACCGTTCTTCTCTAAGTTTTTCTTCTTCTTCTTTTATTTTATCTAAATCACTTTGAGGTAACTGATAATAATCAGACTGAATATCATTAAATGATAGGAAACCATGTCTTTCTCTTCCAAAATCGACAAACGCTGCTTGTAAAGATGGTTCAATCCTGCTTACTTTGCCTAAATAAATGTTATTCTTTATAAGAGCGTTGTTAACGCTTTCATATTCATAGTCTTCGATATTATTATCATTTTTAAGAACAACTCTAGTTTCATTTGGATGCGATGCATCAATATACATTTTTTTAGACATAAATTTTGATATTTTTTCATAGGTTTATTTGTAAATTAGGTGCCACAACAATAACAAATTCATCAAGTAAATTAAACTAAAATGAGCAGTTTTATAAAAAAAATTCTAATTATTTTTACGATAATTTCTACCGCATCTATCGTAACAATAATCTCAATTCTTTGGACATATTCAAATAAATTGCCTGATTATAAATATTTAAAAAGTTACAAACCGGCCGTTTCTAGCAAAATGTATTCAGGAAAAGGTGTTTTAGTTAGCGATTTTTCCTCTGAAAAAAGGATTTTTGTTCCTTTTAGCGCAATACCAATAAAGGTTATAAATTCTTTTTTATCTGCTGAAGACAAAAATTTTTTTAAACATCCAGGTGTAGATGCAAAAGGTGTAATTAGAGCAATTAAAAATAACATTTATAACATTTTAAAATCAAAAAGATTAGAAGGAGCTTCAACAATAACCCAGCAAGTGGCAAAAAATTTTTTATTAACAAATGAAGTTAGCATTGATAGAAAAATAAAAGAGGCAATTCTGGCATTTAGAATAGAACGAGCATTATCTAAAGAAAGAATTTTAGAATTATACTTGAACCAAATATATTTAGGAGAAAGAGCTTATGGTATTGCATCAGCTAGTCTTAGATATTTTGATAAACCAATAAGCGAATTGAATTACTCGGAAGCTGCTTTATTAGCGGGACTTCCCAAAGCACCGAGCAAATATAATCCATATAAGAATAAAGAATTAGCCAAACATAGAAGAAATCTTGTTATTAATAATCTTCTTGAAAACTCTTTCATCAATAAGAAACAACATAATAATTTGGTTAAATCTGAAATTAAATTAAAAAAAAGAAAAAGAATCTTTTTGGAAGATTCAAGATATTTTATTGAAGATGTGAGAAAGAATGTTGTTGAAAAATATGGTTTCGATAAAGTTTATAAACAAGGTTTTAACATAAAAACACCACTAAACTTAGATTTACAAAATATTGCAACAAAAGCATTAAGAAATGGATTGGTAAAATATGATAGAAGGAAAGGATGGAGAGGACCTCTTACTAATAAAAAATTAAATGATAAATGGAAAAAAAGTTTAGAAAAGTTTAAATTAGAAAATTCTATTGGCTGGAATGTAGCCATTGTTAAAAGGATAGATAAATTTGAAGCAGTCATAGAAACAACAGATAACCATAGTGGCATAATCAAATACGAAAATATTAATTGGACTAGAAAAAAATTTAGTCAATTATTTAAAGCAGGAGATATTATATACGTAAAAAAAATAAATGAAGGAAATTATAGCTTACAACAATTACCCCAAGCAAATGGAGGAATAGTTGTTATGGATCCTTACAGCGGAAGAGTCCTTTCGATGTCAGGAGGTTTTAGTTTTAAAAAAAGTGAATTCAACAGGGCCACACAAGCTTTAAGACAACCGGGCTCAGCTTTTAAACCATTTGTATATGCACTAGCTTTAGAAAATAATTTTACTCCTTCAACTTTAATTTTAGATGCTCCAATAGTTTTAGACCAAGGAAGTGATTTAAAAATGTGGAAACCAGAGAATTATGGTAAAAAATTTTATGGACCTTCAACATTGAGAACAGGAGTAGAAAAATCAAGAAATTTAATGACAGTTAGAGTTGCGCTAGAACTTGGAATTGACAAGATTATAAATTTTTCAAAAAAACTAAATATTTATGAAAATCCAGATGAGCTTATGTCAATTTCTCTTGGGTCTGCAGAGACAACGTTGTTAAAATTAACAACAGCTTATTGTTCTTTTGTTAATGGAGGAAAGTTAGTAAATCCAATTTTAATTGATCGAATTCAAGATAGCGAAGGAAATACTATATTTAATAATGAAAAAAGATTTTGTGAAAATTGTGATCAAATTTCTTTTAAAGGAAAACAGATTCCAAAAATTAAAAACAATTTTAAACAAATTTTTTCCCCACAAACGGCATATCAGATGACTTCAATATTAGAAGGTGTCATTAAAAGAGGCACAGGAAAAGGTCTTAGAGAATTAAATTTAGAACTTGCAGGCAAAACAGGAACAACAAATAAAAATACCGATACTTGGTTTGTAGGATTTACATCAAATTTAGTCATAGGCGTTTATGTTGGACACGATACTCCACAAAGTCTTGGAAAATTTGAAACAGGATCAAAAACAGCAATGCCAATATTTAAAGAATTTGTTAAAAATGTAGTCAATAATTATGAGGCCAGACCTTTTAAAGTAGCAAAAAATATTAAAATGATGGTTGTTGACGCAAATACTGGAAAAAAAGCAGATTTTGGATCAAAAAAAATAATAATAGAGTCATTTAAAAAAGAAAAAATTGAAAATCAATTAAATATTGGTATTGATGACTTAAATTACAAAATTTCGAAAAATGATATATTAAAGTTTTATTAATGGAACAAGATATAGAAAAACATAAGTCAGAAATTCAAAAAATTAATCAAAGAATTAAGGGGTTTCTTTGAAAAGCAAAATATTGAGTCAAAACTTAACAAATTAAATCATCTAATCGAAAGTCCTAATTTTTGGGATAATAGAATTGAAGCAGAAAAAATATTAAAAGAAAAAAAAAATATTGATCTTTTAATCAACTCCTACAAAGAATCAAAAAAGGAAGAGAAAGATTTGTACGATATTTTTCTTTTAGCCAATGAAGAGAATAATAAACAAATCATTGATGAAACGTTAAAAAAATTTAAAAATTTAAAAAAAGTAGTTAAAAAAATAGAAATTAAATGCTTTTTATCTAATGAAAATGATATTTTAGATAGTTATCTAGAATTTCATGCTGGAGCAGGTGGAACAGAAAGCCAAGATTGGGCAGAAATGCTGAGAAGAATGTATATGAAGTGGGCTTCTAACAAGGGATATAATATAGAAATAATTAGTGAACACCGAGGAGATGAAGCGGGTATAAAGTCTTCTATAATAAAAATTTCTGGTGATTATATTTATGGTTTATTAAAATCAGAGTCAGGAATTCATCGTTTAGTAAGAATTTCTCCTTTTGATTCTGGAGCAAGAAGGCATACAAGTTTCGCAAGCGTTTGGGTATATCCAGTAATTAACGAAGATATAGATATAGAAATATCCGAGAAAGATTTACGAATTGATACTTACAGATCAAGTGGTGCTGGTGGACAGCATGTAAATACCACTGACAGTGCTGTTAGGATAACGCACATTCCAAGCAAAATTGTGGTACAATGTCAAAATGAAAGATCTCAACATAAAAATAAAGAAACCTGCATGAAAATGTTAAAAGCAAGACTTTACGAATTTGAATTACAAAAAAGAGAAAAAGAATCTGAAAATATAGAGAACTCTAAATCAGATATTGGTTGGGGTCATCAAATTAGATCTTATGTTTTACATCCTTATAGAATGGTAAAAGACAGCAGAACAAATTATGAAAGCTCAAATCCAGATAAGGTTTTGGATGGAGATATAGATAATTTTCTAGAAAACTCACTATATCAATTAAATGCGTAAATATATTTTAATTTCAAGTTTATCAATAATTGGATTATTTATTTTAATTCTAATCTATTTAAGTGTTTATGGAATCAAAACAAATAAATTTAACAATTTAATTAATGTAAAGATTAAAGAAATTGATCCTAAAATTTCTTTAAAATTAAACAATGTTTATTTCAAATTAAATTTAAGTGAAAAAACAATAAAAATAAATATCAAGAATACTAAAGTTTATATCGATAATGAATTCATCGACCTATCTGATATTGATATAAATTTAGATTTAATAAAATTTATCAGAAATGACAATTCAATTAAAAAAATCAAAATAATTTCTAAAGAAAATTCAATTAAAAATATAACTAATTTCTTAAATTCTTACAAATTTAACATACCTCGATTCGTAATTTTTAATCAGATTGAAAGCGGAAATATACAAGCTATAGGAAATGTTTACTTTGATCCAAAAAATAAAAATAATTTTACCTACGAAATTACTGGAGAGATAAAGGATACTAACTTAAATCTATTTAATAAGACTTATGTAAGTAACATTAATTTAAATTTTAATATTAAAGATCATACATTTGATTTTGATAATATTAATTTGAAATATGATAATATAGATTTTCAATCAAAAAAAATTAGCATCACCAATATAGGAAAAAATTTTGAAGTTAAAGGTGATTTAAAGAACAAAAAAGGTTTAATAAAACCGAATACATTTTCAAAATTATTTAATTTTAATTTAGATTTTTTGGAAGAAAAAGAAATATTAATGGAAACTGAAAATGAATTTTCATTTAAGATTAACTCTAATCGTTCAATCAAAGATTTAAATTTAAAATCCAGATTGAAGTTTGATGAAATTTTTTCAAACAAAATATATCAAGACTTAATATATTTGAAAGATGGAGTTATAGAAACTGAATATTCTAATAATAATTTATCGATCCAAATTTTAAGTAAATATTCTTTTTTAAACGAAAAGTATAATAATAAAGAAAATGAAAATAATA